>JBBSTQ010000097.1:0-10283 GCA_038235745.1 Sphingobacteriales bacterium | reverse complement strand
TTCCGCTGCAATTTGTGCACTTCTTTTGATCAAAGGCATATCCCAAGTGGCAGATAAGGCCAAAGGAATTGGGAATACAGTTTTGTAACCGTGAATTACATCCATCCCAAAAATTAAAGGAATTTTTAAACGGGTATGGTTAACCGCTAACTCTTGTGCTGTGCGAATTTTGGCAGGCGTACTTAAACTAAAAAACCCACCGACTTGGCCGCTTTTAACCTTTTTCTCAATGTCAGAGTTTCCGGTTGAACCTGTGATGGCCTCGCCACCGGTCAGTAAGTTAAGCTGGCCAATTTTTTCTTCAACGGTCATTTTGGCCATCAAATCAGAAATGAAAATATCCATTTTTGAACTTGGCGTTGATGAATTTTGAACTATAGTTTTTTGTTGTGCACATGCTGTAATTGTTGCTACAGCACCAAGAATGAACATGTATTTTAGTAATTGCATAATATTTGATTTTAAAGCCAGAATTTTATTGTATTAATTTGCCTTCGCCAGTTTTGTTGGTTTGGATAGTCCGTTTTCATTAAATGTTTCCACCTTGAAATAATAAACCTGATCGGTATTTAAACTTCTTAAGTCCAACTTGTTTTCATCATAAACCAACCAAGAGTTATACAATTTATCAGGAGCGATTCCCCAAGTCACGTTGTAGCCCTGTGCTTCTTTTACTTTATTCCAAGTAAGTGTCGCATCTCTTCTGTCGGTTTTTCTTTGTGCTTTAAAGTTATTTGCTGTAGCAGGTAATTTGCCCTCGCCCAAACCAAAAACTCGCAAGCCAGAAATTGCTAAATGAGGCGTAGGCACACGAATATTATTGTATCGGATATACCTTACCCGTTGTGGGTTTTCAAGTTCTACATAATCATTAGGGACATCTTTATAACTGTTTTTCCGGTTCACTAAAGTAATCCAGTCGTTCCCATCAAGCGATCCTTCAATGGTGTAGCGATGGTATAAACTATCCGGTTTGCCGTATAAATCAGATTTGTAATCGTAGTAATTAACTTGGATTGCGTGTACTTTTGATGGGTTTTGCAAATCTATCTGTAACCATTGTTGATCATCAGCAGACTTTGCGAACCAAAAATTTTTAACTTTTTCATCGGTCACGTTTTGCGCTTTAAAACTATCAACACTTGAAGATGCAGTTACCGGTTTTTTGTAGGACAGCAACATCCAGCCTCTAAATTCGCCCTGTTTGCCAGGAAGTGATGGTGCGTAATGTGGGTAATCTCCGAAAGACGTATTGCTGTGCATTAAGCCATCTTTATCAAACCAAAGCGGAAACACAGCCAATCGGCGCTCCCAATTCATGTTTGCCGAAAGCGCCATAGAAGCGTAATGCCAATATTGGTTTCCCGGACCTAAAACGGTACTACCATGACCTGCGCCATTCATAAACCCGCCCGGTTTATATGTTACCGGATTATTTGGTGCGTAAGTATAAGGCCCTAAAGCATTATCTGCCGTGTAAACGCCATCCGCATAAACGTTAAACTCCGTTCCTGGAGCTGCATATTGCATGTAATACTTATCGTTATGTTTAGTCAGCCAAGCACCTTCCATATAACCGTTCAAATCTGAAACATGGTTTTCGCCGAAACGCTCCCAACCATGTTTTGCTTCATCAAGTTTAAATAGCTCTACCGTTTCTCCTTGTTTAATAAAGCGTTTGTTTTTATCAAGCTCCAACCCTTTTAGCGGATAAGTATTTGATGAACCCCAAAACATATAAGCTTTTCCATCGTCATCAATAAAAAGACTTGGGTCTTGTAAGCCGTTTAATATAGCTGGTGTAGCTTTCCAATTGCCTTTTTTAGGATTATCAGTATATAAAATGCTCATTGAACCCGATGGATCGCCAGTTACATACAAAACAGAATCTTTATAATTATGGGCTGCCGGCGCATTTGACCCTTGGAAATACCATTTCTCGGGCTTAATAAAGTTCCAATTCGTTAAATCTGTGGAGTGCCAATAACCCAAAGATCGGGTAACGAACATATAATACTCTCCTCTGAAATTTACCACCGCCGGATCGGCTCCCGATCTATACGAAATACTTTTATCAGAATCGTAAATGGCATAGGTATAGTCCAAGTTGATGGGATTACAGTAAGTCTGCATTTGGGCTTGTTGCGCAAATGATGCGCTTAAAGCTGTAAAGGCTAATGATACCGTGACGATATATTTACTTAATCTCATTCTTATTTTTTAAGGTACGGACTAATAAAACCAAGCTTTGTTAAACCTGCCTGCACATCTTCGTCTTGCATAAATAATTTCCATAATAAACCGGAGCGGTAATTTTCTATCATCACTACTTGTGGCCCTTGGTCAATGCCTAAATATCTTTTTGGATACCAGTTTTCGCTTTCGCTGAAGGCATCATAAAACCCATATTTACCCCAAACTTTATCGTTTTTATCGCTATACCAGTGTCTGATAGCGGCTAAAGATTTTTCTGGCGTGTAGACGATAGATGAGATGACAGCGGTTGGTGCAATTACTCCCAAATCCTTTTCTTTTTGTGGCGCATGGCCGGCATAACCTTTTACAGAATAGCTAGACGTAAGTCCCCAACTATTTGCACCGTAGCCTTTATAACCCAAAGGATTATCTACAGCCCACTGATAATTAATTAATGTTTGATTTTTTGATTCTAAACCATAATCGCCATAGGCATCTTTTAAGCCATTTGGGTTTAACCCGAGGTAGGAATAATGCGCCCAAAATAACGGGCCTCCATTCGTTGTACCTTGATGCACAAACTGCAATGGAATGTTTTTATAGGCAGAAGGGGATTTAATTTTTCCAGACATTGCCCAGCCCTCGTCATAAACTGTTTTACTGATTCCATAAGTTGGCGATGCGGCCGCCATAACGTACATGATCAAACACTCATTATAACCACGAACGGGGAAGTTCATTTTCCATTGATAATTCGGGCTCCAATGCCAAAAAAGTACGCTTTGATTGTTGGTGTAAAATTGAAAATCGATGCCTTTCCAAAGTTCATCTGCCAAAGCTGAAATTTCTTTCTCTTTTGCATTGCCGTTTTTAAAATATTGTTTTACGCAAACTAAGCCTTGCGTCACAAAAGATGTTTCTACCAAATCGCCACCGTCATCAAACTTAGAAAACGGTTTGGTTTTTCCCGTTTCGCCATAAAGCCAATGTGGCCAAGCTCCGTGAAAACGATCTGCGGTTTTTAAAAAATGAAGGATTTCAGATAAACGCTCCGCTCCTTCGTTGCGACTGATAAAATTTCTTTCTATGCCTACGATGATTCCCATTATGCCAAAGCCTGTTGCTCCGGTTGTCACGATATTATCTTCGTAGTTAGGTTGATCTAAGTAAATACGCTCCTTGGCTGCGCCAGAGTTTTTTTCTGCCCCATCCCAAAAATATTGGAAGGTTTGGTATTGTATGGTGTCTAGTAATTGGTTGTCATCAATACGGTTTAGACTTGCATTCGTTATTTCTTTTTTTTGAATACACGAGGTAAATAACCATAAGCCAAAAAAACTGATAAAAACTTGACGAGGTAGCATGTTGGGGAAATAAAAAATTAGCCTTCCTTAAAAACTGGAAGGCTAATTTTATTTAATTGTTAGATGTGATTTTTGCCGCGTTTATATAAAACCAGCCGTTGGTAGTAAGGTTATTAGCGCCAGCTGTAACTGAAATAATAATTTTTCCATCTGCGTTTGGCTTGATGTTTTTTATAGTAGCAATAGCAGATGCATTTGAAGCCGTATTGATGCTGGCATCTCCGGTATTAGTTCCTGTAACCGTATATTTTGTTTCTCTGTTATCACTCGCGGATCTAGAACCGAAAAAGCCAAAGTTGTAAGTGATGTCCTTAACTAAACCAGAAACTTCAAACACTCCTTGTGGTGTAGTAATTCCTCCAAACAATGGGCCTCTTGCGTTCCCGAAAAAGTTACGAGCGGAAACATTGTCTGGCATATTTAAAAATGTATTGGTTCCGGTAGCACCGTTTGTGTTAATATTATTAAAACGTTGTGTTACCGCAATAGACATCCCAACAAATACATTTAAACTATCTTTTAAATTGGTTCTGCTACCTACAGTGAAACCACTCAACTGGTTCCATGAAGGCGATGGTGTAGCGTTACCAAAATCTATTAAAACTGAGTTCACTAACGGAACAGGTTCTGCTTCATAAGATGACATCGAAGTAATTTCAAAAGGCTTTAACACCGCTAAATGAGCAGCATTTTGCGCAACCTTAACTTCAAATGCAGAAAATCCTCCGTTGTAAGTATTCCCAACTACTGTTTGTCCGAATATTTTCTCGAACCAAGTACTTGCCGCTATATATTTACCTAAATTATTCAAATGGTAGCCATCTGCCCTGTTGAAACCTTCGCCCAATGCGCTAGTTCTGGCATTTTGGATGGCCGTACCTGCAGGTATCAATATGTGACTTGGTATAATTGGTTCAATTTTTTGGAATACATTAACAATTGCGTCATACATCGTGATTTGATTGTTATTGTAATTTGCAAAAGCACTGTAATTACTAGTTGTTGCGTAAGCCCAAGTTTGGTGGTAAATATATTTTACATCCGGATTTGTAGCTTTACTTTTTACATAATTGTAAACCGCTGGTAAACTTGCCTGCACCGTTTCAAGCTGACCAGAATTCGGACTTGCCTGTTGAAAGCTGATGTAATCCCATTGTTCATCCTGAACGGCTAAATCAATTGACGTTTTTAAAAAAACTTTCTTTTCTCCGGCTACGTTAATTTTTCTGTACTCATAAATTGGAATGTTTCTGTCCGCATTTGCTTTATGGGTAGCAAGTGAAGCGCCACCTATGTACATATTACCAATAATCACTGTTTTACCAGAAGCCTTTGCTAAATTGTATAAGTTGGTTTCAATAGCATCTTCAGAAAAGCTGTTTCCAATTGCCAATATTTTTATAACTCCTGCAGTATTTTGGCGCTCATATTCCGACCGATTTGCATCAGGCAAATCATAAGGATTACCGTCTTTGGTGCAAGCGCTAGTAACTAGCACTAGGCATAGCGTAAGCAAGGTTAGGCTATGTTTGTTAAATATTTTTATCCAATTTTTCATCTCTTATAAATTTTTTAGTTAAAAACCAGGGTTTTGGGTAAGTATTCCTCTACTGATGTCTATCTGAGCCTGAGGAATAGGTATCAACTCGTCTCTACCATCCACATAAGCTTTGCCTGCTGCTCTTAAAACTGCACCTGCAGTTCCCCATCTTACCAAGTCAAAGAAACGTTCATGCTCCATCGCTAATTCAATTCTTCTTTCTTGTCTGATAGCTAGTCTAAGATCATCTTGATCTGTGGTTGTCACTCTAGGCAAAATGCCGTTATTTCCGGCTCTCGCTCTCGCTCTAACCATTTCTAACTTAGCCAAAGCCTCGTCCGTATTCTCTGTACCGCCGACTTCATTAGAGGCTTCTGCATACATCAAAACAACATCGGCATAACGTAAAATTCTTACGTTCATCCAATAGCCAAAATTATCAAGGTAGCGTGATCTAAAGCTCGGACTACTATGAGATTTATGGTTGTACATAAGATTGGGCAATCCAAGAGGAACCGGCTCGTTATAAATAGAAGTTCCTCCAGAATAAAGTATAGTTCTTGTTTTACGAGGATCTCCTGTTTCGTAAGCGGCTTCTAAAATTACACTTGGTACATTAAAGCCGTTCCCTAAATTCCAGATACCAGTACCTCTAGTACCCTGATGGGCTGAATACTGAACCCCAAAATCTCTTTTCTCGCTGGGTGTAGCTGTTGCCTGAATTTCAAATACTGATTCCTTAGAGTTCTCACCTGCTTCTCCAAAAATAGTGTTGTAAGGAGTGGATAGGTTGTACTGATTAGATTGAATTACCTGACTGGCTGCGTTTTTTGCTAAAGCCCATTTTCGTTGTGTGAGATACACCTTTGCTAGTAACCCATTTGCTGCACCACTTGTAACTCTCCCAATAAACTTGGAATCCCATGATGCTGGTAAGTTTGCAGCTGCAAATTGTAGGTCACTTTCAATAAACGTATAAATTTGCGTAGCAGTACTTCTAGGAATATTTGAAGTTCCTACCTGATCTGTAGCAATAGAATCCACTAAAGGAACACCCCCAAAATACCTGACCATCATGAAATAAGCATAACCTCTGATAAACTTTGCCTCAGCCTCACCGTTTATTTTCGCTGCCGATGCGGTTAGTGGGCTGTTGTCTTTCTTAATCTGGTCAAGGATAATGTTACACCTGTTGATTAGCGTATAATGATCTATCCACATTCCGTTTGTAAGTCCGTTGGTCGAATTCATGGTAAACGTCTCGAACTGTATTGTTGATGGCCCATCGGCAGGGGTACTTCCTTTGTCGGCGTCATCACTTCTTATACTTACCGCAGCTAAGAACCCTGCTGAGTGCACCCCATAAAATCTTAATGCATTGTATGCGTCAAATATGGTTGGATCAAACGGACCAGAACCAGTTGGATAAGGATAATTACCTTCCGTGTATTCGCCTTGGGTTGTACGGTCTAAAAAGTCCTTCTGACAACCAGTTATTATAGAAAATGCAACAATTGACATTGCAGCAACTCCAATAACATTTCTTGATAACTTATTTAATATTTTCATCTTATTGTGCTTAAAAAGTTGCGTTTATGCCAAATGTGTAAATAGCTGGTATTGGATATACTCCGTTATCAGCACCACCGCCCAAAACATTTCCTATTGGTGCTTCTGGAGAGTAACCTGTTGTTTTGGACCATGTGTGCAAGTTTTGTCCACTTACATAAAGTCTCAACGCTTTTACAAATGTTTTAGCTAGGATATCCTTTTCTAGATTATAGCCAAGTTGTACCGTTCTTAAACGGAAATAATCCCCCGGCTCCATATAATGCGAGCTGAACAAGAAATTATTCGGTCTTGCATTGGTCAAGATTGGTTCAATGTTACTTGTACCGGGACCAGTCCAAGCATTTAATCTATTAGTTTCATAGTTTACAATCGCGAAACTGGCAATACGACGCTCAGTATAAATAGAGTTCCCCGCCACGCCCTGTCCTTGTAACAGCAAATCAAATCCTTTGTAACCCATGTTAACGTTAATCCCGTAGCTCCAATCTGGGAAGGGTGTGCCTAAAATTTCACGATCTGCGTTAGTAATTACACCATCTCCATTTGTGTCTGCATACGCAATATCACCAGGTAAGGAGCTATTAAACGACGGTAGTCTCTCTAAATCTACAATGGACTGGTAAATACCTGTTTGTCTGAAACCATAGAAATGACCAATTGACTCGCCACTAATGGTTCTATTAGCACCGCCATTTCCTATTAAAGTAAAATCTATTGTGTTACCGATGGAAACCACTTTGTTTTTGTTATAACTGAAGTTTGGAGATACCCCGAAGGTAAAATCATTGCCGATTCTATCATTCCAACCCAAGGCTACTTCTATACCTTTATTAGATATATCCCCTAAATTAGTTATGAAACTCCCCGCCCCTGATGAACCTAATAAGGTTATCGCGGTAATGATATCTTTCGTTGTTCTATCGTATAAATTAATCTCTGCACTTAATCTGCTTTTGAAAGCTCTCAAATCTAAACCTACATCGATACCGCGAGTAGTTTCCCACTTTAAGTTAGGATCTGGCAAAAATGCAGGACGGGATGATGGGAATACATTCTCTCCAAAAACGCCCGTACCGCTATTGTTTAAACGTGACTCAAATCGGTTTGAACCCAAACCATTGCTATTACCGACTGTTCCCCAAGCCGCTTTAAATTTAAGAAAGTCGACAACGTTTTGCTTTTTGAAAAAAGACTCTTCTGAAATTACCCATCCTAAACCTAAAGCACCAAATATACCGTAGCGATTTGCTGGGCTAATTCTGGAAAAACCATCCCTTCTTATGGAAGCGTTTATCAAGTATTTATCCTTATAACCATAGCTCACACGCCCTAAATAACCTATCTGGGCAGATTCGTCTCCGCCACCGTTTAGGTTGTTAGGATTAGAGGCATTTACAATCCCCAAATACCATAAATCTGGATTTCTGGGTACATTTAAGGTGGTGTCTGTTCTGCTCCCCGAAAGCGAAGTACTTCCTGTGTATAAAGAAGTGAAACCTACTACAGCGTTAAATCTGTGAACCTTATTGAAAACAGAATCGTAACTTACCGTATGGTCTTGTTGAAACCTACGAAATTCGTTTTGACTTTGGCGAACGCTTGTTCTTGATGCAGGATTAATTGTAGTATCTGTAGCTATGCCACCCTCTCCTAAATTGATAAATCTGTTTGGTAATGGCGTGTAACCGCGAGAACCATTAAAACTCAGATCAGTATAAAACGAAGATCTTAATTTAAACTGCTTTAAAAATTTAAGCTCCCCAAATACGCTAGCGACTGCTCTGTAGCTTTTGCTAATATCGTTACGATTGGTTTGATTTAAAGTTGCAATTGGGTTACCCACCTGCGCCCTTTGAAAAGAAGGCATGCTGTAATAGGTGTTTTCATCAAACTGAACTGGCACAATTGGCGCCGACCTGATCGCGGTGTTTAAACTTACACCAGAACCATTTGTGTTTATGTAAGTTCCGTTAACATCTGCACCAACTTTCAGATTATTGCTGATTCTAATCTCTTGATTAAACCTAGCCACAAAACGTTCGTAATTACCAAACTTCACCACCCCGTTTTGCTTATTGTAACCAAAGTTGATTAAAGTGGTGGTTTTTTCGCCACTATTCGCTATGCTTAAGCTATTATTGGTTATTGTTCCGGTTCTTAAAATTAAATCTTGCCAATCTGTATCCGCATTATAATTGGTGTAGTCGAATGGTGCAGCGTTTAGGTTATCAAGCTGTGTTGAGTATAACCTTTTGAATCCTTCTGCGTTGGTCACATCAATGGTGTTAATTACCTTTTGTGCACCTACCGAACCTTGATAAGTGATACGGGTTGCGCCTTTTGCCGCTCTCTTAGTAGTTACAACAATTACCCCGTTACCACCTCTTAAACCAAAAATCGCTATCGAAGACGGATCTTTAAGTATTTCGATACTTTCGATATCCGCCGCATTGATGTAGTCAATATTGTTTTGAAAAACACCATCTACCACATACAAAGGTCCTGCATCGCTAGTACTATTCACGCCTCTTATCCTAACCGTTGGTGAACCACCTGGTACACCGCTGTTAACAACAGTTAAGCCAGCAACCCTACCTTGCAAAGATGCAATAGGATTAATATTAGGTAGTTTTTCAATCTCCTCACCCTTGATTTGAGTAATAGCACCCGTCAAATCCCTTTTCCTTTGCGTACCATAACCTACAACAACCACTTCGTTCAAACTTTGATTTGATAAAGCTAGACTAGCATTAATTGTTGATTGATTGTTGATGGGAATTTCCTGCGTAGTAAACCCGATGTAAGTAAACACCAGTATTCCGTTGGCCGGAGCAGTAAGTGAATAATTTCCGTTTACATCTGTTTGAGTGCCAGATGTGGAATTTTTGACTGCTACGCTTACTCCTATCAATGTTTCACCAGTTTGTGCATCAGTAACCTTACCAGTAACCGTAGCATCTTGTGCAGAAACATAGAAAAAAGAGAAAACACACAGAATGAGTAGTAATGTTTTTCGTTTCATAATTTTTATTGAATTAGTATTAATTGGTAATGCAAAATTGGAGTGTTTGAGCGTGAAAACAAAAATTTACGCCTCTACATTACTACATCACATCAATCAATTATAAGACCACCCGAAAATAAAAACATGGTTTTAATGCAATTAGCAGGCTTTAACACATCGCAAACGAATTTTAGAACTACATCAAAGGAAGTATGACCACCACAAATTTTTGAGTTGTTTGTGGTGGGCTTGTGTGGTAATGATGTAGTATTACAGCTCTATTAAAAACTCGTTTAAGTTTTTATCATGCTCGAGCTTCAATTTTTTCCTCAAGCGATAGCGTCGAATCTCTACTCCTCTAACACTAATATTTAGCAGAGAGGCCATTTCCTTACTACTCATATTCATCCGTAAGAATGCACATAGCTTAAGATCATTGGGAACAAGATCCGGATGCCCGAACTTTAGTTTTTTGAAGAAATTCTCGTGGGTTTCGTTAAAGCTGGTCTCAAATAAATTCCAATCTCTTTCGTCGTTCATTCCCTCCTCAATTATTTTATCAACACGCTTAAGCTGATTGTCTGCCAGTTTTTGACCGTGAGCATCT
>JBBSTQ010000096.1:0-10310 GCA_038235745.1 Sphingobacteriales bacterium | reverse complement strand
TGGTGGGTGCAAGCCGAAGCAATGGTTGGTTTTTTAAATGCGTACCAGCTAACAAAGGATGAAAGCTTTTTCAATCAATTTCTCTCCATTTGGGACTTTACAAAAAAACACATCATTGACCATAAAAACGGCGAATGGTTTTGGGGAGTAAACAAGGATTTTTCTTTGATGCAGGGCGAAGACAAGGCCGGTTTTTGGAAATGCCCATATCATAATAGTAGGGCTTGTATTGAGGTAATTAATCGGTTGAGAAAACTGGGTTAAAATAAATACAGTTCACTTTTGATTAGTTTCTACACGCTGTAAAAAAGAAATAGATTTTGTACGATGATTAAAAGAAAAAGTGGATGATCACTTTTAGAACATGGATTTAATCAAAAGAAATAATTTGACCAAAATGAAAACCTATTCTTTATTCATATTTCTGTTTTTATCATCGTCGCAAATTTGGGCTCAACGAAATCAGATCCCGGTTACCAAAAAAAGCTTTAACGACGATACCACGACTTTTCGGTTTGCCATTGTTTCAGATAGAAATGGGGGTATGAGACCTGGGGTTTTTGACAGCGCTATCGACAAGCTCAATCTTCTTCAACCAGAGTTTGTATTGTCTGTTGGCGATTTAATTGATGGTTATACCGAGGATGCTAAAGTTTGGAATGCGCAATGGGATGAGTTTGATGTATTAGTGAACCGACTTGATATGCCTTTTTACTATGTGCCCGGAAATCATGATACCAGCAACGAGTCGCTAACCGACGTCTGGAAAAAAAGGCATGGTCGGGATTACTATTCCTTTGTGCACAAGAACGTTCTTTTTATCGCTTTAAATACAGATGAAATAAAAGATGGTGGAATAAGTGAAAAGCAAGTCGATTACGTAAAAAATGCGCTCAACGAACATCAAGATGTACAATGGACGTTAATTTTTATGCACCGCCCGCTATGGTCTTACGGAGATCAGGCGGGGTATAAAGAGATTGGAAATGCGTTAAAAGGTACGAATTACACGCTGTTTTCTGCGCATCATCATAATTATCAGTATCAAGTAGTTGACGGAAAGGATCATTACGTTTTGGCTACTACAGGCGGTGGAACTTACGGTCGAGGGTCTGACGTGGGAGAGTTTGACGGAATAACTTGGGTCACGATGAAAAAGGATGGTCCAAAAGTGGCACACCTTGATTTGACTGGTATTTACGATAAAAACTTGGTTCCTCCCGGGGATTACAACGATATACAAGCGTTGCGAAAAGGAAACTGGTTAACAGTAAAACCATCGGTACAAAGCACAGCAAATTTCAAATCTTTCCCTGTCGATTTGATCATTAAAAATGACATGAAGCGCCAAATGGTTATTTCAGGAGACCTTGTTGCTCAATACGGAATCCACTTTGAGCCAAATTTAATATCCGAAACTGTAGCTCCCGGAACACAGAAAATCATAAATGTAAATGCAATTGCTGATGCCGAAATGATGAGTATTGAGGCACTCAATAACCATCCAGTTTCCCTTAGTTTGAAAGCTGGCTTTACGCGTACCGACCGTAAAGACATCAGTCTAAGTACAAGTAAACCATTGCTGGTTGACTGGAAACACACTCTTCCTACAACTCAAACTAAAATAAATATAGATGGAATGTTAAAGGAGTGGGAGCAAAGTACATTTGTTTCTGTGCTAAATCCCCAGTTTTTTTATGAGGATTGGGATTGGAAAGGAGCGGAAGATGGAAAATTTTCTTTCAATGTGGCAACTGATTCAAAGACGCTTTTTATCGGCGTTAAGTTTACCGATAATCATATTATTCTCGATAAAAAAGACCTCGCAAAACTTCAGGATAAATTTTATGTGCATGTGAGTTCTTCGCCTTCAGATCCTCAACAGTTTTATAAACTGGAGTTTGCAGCTACCGATGTTGCTACACGTCCTTTAATGAACCAAGAAGCTAAAAAGTTAAAAGGTCTCAAGGCTGCAATTGTGAAAAACTCGAATGACCAAGTACTAGAATTGGCTATTCCCTTAGAAAGTATTCAAGGGATAAACGCTGATTCTTTACGGATAAATATTGGCGTTATAGATCATGATCGCCCAGAAAACACTAAACCATCCGTTCTTTGGTGGCGGCCGGTTTGGGGAAGCAGTGAAGATTATATAGGCTCTTCTACATTTTATAAACTACAGAAATAGTAAGGTTTGGAGAGTTTGAATGTAATGCAAGCGGTGGAAACATCGAATTAAAATGGATAAATGTTTAACAGCAAATGGCAATTAAAGCTTTGGAATATTCCAGTAACTTACCAATGGATATGATGAAATCATCTTTGAAATATTTGTGTTTCGCTAGTTTTCTCTTGTTAACGAGCGCATGTTCAACAGTTCGTGAAGCAGTGCCAGTGAACAAAAAAGCTAGCAAAGAGGCCAAAGAGTTGTTAAACTATCTGTACAAAATCAACGGTAAAAAAACACTTTATGGCATGCACAATATTATCGGGGGGATGTCTAATACCACCGATAGCATTTACCGAATCACTGGCGATTACCCCGCAATTTGGGGTGGAGATTTCGGTTTTGCAGATGAAAATCATGATATTGATAACATAAAATATCGCCCGCTGTTGGTGCCAGAGATTAAAAAGCAATATGCCAGAGGTTCCATCATTGTGATGTCTTACCATCAGGCAAACCCATTTTTGGGCGAGCCAACTCCGTTTAAGGGAGGAATTATTAGTCAGTTAACTGATGACCAATGGAAAGAGCTGACCACGCCGGGCACACCACTTTATAAAAAATGGGCAGCTCAGATGGATTTGATTGCAGTTTATTTCAAAGAATTACAAGAAGCCAATATCCCAGTGATTTTCAGACCTTACCACGAAATGAATGGCAATTGGTTTTGGTGGGGACACCGCAAAGGCGACGATGGTTTTAAAGCATTATGGCAGCAGCTTTATGATTACTACACCAACCACCATCACTTAAATAATATTCTTTGGGCATGGACGTCAGACAAACCTTGGGACGATGTTACCGATTATTATCCGAACGATAATACTGTTGATATTTTAGGTTGCGATATTTATCCGATGAAAGATTCTTCGACTGTTTATCCGCAGGAATTTTATGATAGAATGTTAAAGTTGGCGAACGGAAAACCCTTGGCATTAACAGAAAACAGCGTTTTGTTGAGTAAAGCAGAATTGAAAAATCAACCTTGGGCTTGGATGATGAGCTGGGGAAAAATGGTTTTTGAAACCAACACTAAAGAAGAAATTGAAGAGTTCTTGGATCAAAAACCGGTGTCGATGCTTAAAGATTTACCTCGAAAGATCAGAAAGCATAATTAGGCTAAAATCAGGAGAAACGTAATTAAAAAAAATGGTAAAGAAAATTAGTTATTTATTCATCTTACTTTGTATTGCTTATCAAGTTGCTTTTTCACAAGGCAAAAAACCAAACGTTGTCCTCATTTTAACTGATGACCAAGGCTGGGGCGATTTAAGCTTGCATGGCAACCCTGTTTTGGAAACCAAGAATTTAGATAATTTGGCTCATCAAGGTGCTCAGTTCAATAATTTTTACGTGAGTCCACTTTGTGCGCCGTCTAGGGCGAGTATTTTGACTGGTCGTTACCATTTGGCTACAGGAGTGGTTTCGGTGTCAAACGGGTTAGAGATTATGGATACCAATGAAATTACCTTAGCTGAACTTTTTAAAGCGAATGGCTACAGCACCGGAATCTTTGGCAAATGGCATAACGGTCAGCACTTTCCAAACCGCCCGATAGATCAAGGGTTCGATGAATTTCTGGGCTTCACTGCCGGCCATTGGTCAAACTATTTTGATACAGATTTAACGCGGAATGATAAAACCATTAAAACCAAAGGTTTTATAACCGACGTGTTAACCGATGAAGCCATAAAATTCATCGGTAAAAACAGCGAAGAGCCATTCTTTTGTTACCTGCCTTATAATGCGCCTCACAGTCCTTTTCAAGTGCCTGATAAATATTTTAATAAATATAAAAACAAGGGTTTGGATGATGAGTTGGCGGCGGTTTACGGCATGGTAGAAAACGTTGACGACAATGTTGGCAGACTTTTAAATTATCTTAAAACCAATAATCTGGAAGAAAATACCATCGTAATTTTTATGACTGATAACGGTCCGAATACCGTGAGGTACAACGGCGTAATGCGTGGAATTAAGGGAAGCGTACATGAAGGCGGAGTGAGAGTGCCGTTTTTTATAAAATGGCCTGGGGAAATTGCTGAGAATCTCATCAATGAAGAAGTTGTTGGTCATATTGATATTTATCCGACTTTATTGGAATTATGCGGACTAAATCCAGTAAAAACTAAACCTTTAGACGGTATTAGCTTTGCCGATTTACTGAATGATAAATCAGTAAAGAAACCACGATTGGACAGAAAGATGTTTACCAATGTAAACTTTATGCAAGTCCCAGCAACCCTAAATGCCGTTGGATTCAGGAACAACGAATACCGATACGTTTATGAAAAAAACCAGTCTCAACTTTATCGGTTGAACAAGGATTCTTCCGAAAAAAACGACTTTCTAAAACAAAATCCACAGCTGTCTGCCGAATTTGAAAACGACTACAAGCAATGGTTTGCCAACGTATCTGCAAATTTAAGCTATTACAGCCCTATCATTCTTTCCAAATTAGGAGTCCAACTGCCAGCTTACGAAGCAATATTGACTGAAGGTTTGAAATACAAAGAAGGCCATGGCTGGGCTCATGATTATGTTACCAAATGGAACAGCACCAAAGACAGTATGGTTTGGGAAATTGATTGCATAAACCCGGGCAAGTACAAATTAGAATTAGAGTATCTGTGTTCGAAAAAGAATGTTGGATCTACAATTTTAGCGAGTGTGGGCAACGAATCAAAGCCAGTGAAAGTTACAAAAGCATTTTCTTCAGCTATGATTCCAAGCCCTGATAGAGTGCCCAGAAAAGAAGCATACGAAATAAAAAAATGGGGCAAACTACAAGTGGGAGAGGTTTTTATTCCGAAAGGAAAGTCAACAATTACGATTAAAGCAACCGATATAAAAGGAGATAACGTGATGGAATTTAATCAGTTAAACGTTTGCTTTTCGTCTAAAAATTAAAATCAAGTTATGAAAAATAGGATTTTCACTCCTCGGTCTGTGTCCCCACAGAACGAAAAAAAGAGATAATAATTATGGTCTGTGGGGACACAAACCATGGATTAACCATTTCGTCATGTTGAATGCATCCGATAGCTATCGGATGAAACATCTCACAAATAAGTAGCCCATTGCTAAGTTAATTACACTAGACTTAGGTTCGGTAAAATCATTTGATGAAATCCAAATCTTTCCAGAATTTCCGATAAAGGCTTATCAATACAAAATTGAAACTTCAGAGGATAATAAAACTTGGAAGCTAGCAGATGATCAATGGGAGAACAGAAAAATTGGTTCGCCGATGGTCAGCAAGTCGAGATTTAAAACAAGATATATCCGTATCGTTTTAAGGAATGAGAACAACAACCCACGTCCAGGAATCTGGGAGGTTAAGGTTTATTAACGTAATTTAAGAGGGTAATAAACGTAATTTTAACCCAATCATGAAAAAGATCATCGGCGTAGATATAGGTGGCACACACATTATTGCATCTCAAGTTTCGATGGAAACAATGAGTTTGATTTCTGATACTTTATTCCGTGAGCATTTGGATAGCGGTAATAGTGCTGAAAACATCATTAGCGTGTGGAGTAAGGTTATTGATTTATCCATTGGCGATGTTGACAAAAAAAATGTTAAAATCGGTATCGCAATGCCGGGTCCTTTTGATTATGAAAACGGAATCAGTCAAATACAAAATCAAGGAAAGTATGATGCACTTTACGGACTTAACGTAAAAAATCTGCTCAGCGAAAGTCTCGAAATTCCGACAGAAAACATTATTTTGAATAACGATGCGGCATGTTTTTTACAGGGAGAAATAGCCAAAGGAGGATTTGTTTACCACAAAGCGATAGGAATTACTTTGGGTACCGGGTTGGGCAGTGCGTATTTAGAAAACAAAACCGCAGTTGATGCTGATCTGTGGAATATGCCTTTTAAGGATGGGATAATTGAAGAATACATTTCCTCACGCTGGTTTGTGGCTGCTTGTAAAGCTAAAAACGGTATTGAAATCTCAGGAGTAAAGGAGCTGGTGGATAAGTTTCCAAACGAAAGTTTTACCAATGACCTTTTTAAAGAATTTGCCGAACATCTTGCTTTCTTTTTAGAGAAATTGATTGAGCTTCAAAGTCCAGATTGTATAATTATCGGAGGGAATATCGCAAAAGCTTTTTCGTTTTTTATGGTAGATCTTGAAAAGAATCTGTTTGACAGATTGGGATATAAGCTACCCATATTTCTATCACAATTGGGCGAAGACGCTGCAATAATTGGCGCAGCCAGTATGTTTTATGATAACAATTAAGTTAGAATGAAGACGATGAAAATTAAAACCCTAGCCTTCAGTTTGTTGCTCTTTGTAGGGAGTACAGTTTTTGCGCAACAATTAGTAAAAAACACCAACAAACGCCTAAACTTTATGGGCAGAATTGGGCAGACCGATTCTTGTGCTAACCTTTATTGGTGTGGTTCTAGCGTTCAAATAAAAGTAAAAAACTCGCCAACGGTTAAAGTTGTGTTGTCAGAAAACGTGGATCTCAATTACTACGACATAATTATCGACGGAAAGTTCACCGAGAAAATAAAGGTTTTGAAAGGTAAACATACTTACACGGTAGCTAAAGATTTGAGCGACGACCCGCACACAATTCAGATTTTTAAAGCAACAAATACTGATGAACGGGGGACTGGTTTTTATGGCTTTTTAGTGGATGACCACGCAAAAGTGTTGAAGCATAAGAACAAACAACCGTTGAAAATGGAATATTTTGGAGATTCCATAACTGCCGGTCACGGTGTTGAAGTTGCAGACGGACAGCCAGATTCGTGGTTTCCAGAATTTTTTAATAATTATTTTACCTACGCCGCAGTAACTGCAAGGCATTTTAATGCGCAATACCATAACACTTCAAAAAGCGGAATTGGCGTCACAGTTAGTTGGGATAGAGCTATTATGCCAGATATTTATGATCGATTAAACCCAAATGATTCTTTAAGTCAATGGGATTTTGCGAAATATCAGCCAGGTATTGTTGTCGTTAATCTTTTTCAAAACGATAATTCTTTAGTAAACAAATCAGAACACGAACAGTTTAGAAAACGTTTTGGCGATACCAAACCTACAGAAGGGTTTATTATTAACGCTTATGCCGATTTTATAGCTTCATTGAGAAAGGTTTACCCTAAAGCAAATATTATTTGTGCGTTAGGCAATATGGATGCTGTGGATAAAGGTTCAAAATGGCCAAGTTATATCCAATCAGCCGCTGAAAGTCTAAATGACAAAAAGATATATATGAAGATTTTTGAACCTAAAAATACGCCCGGTCATCCAAGAATTGAAGAACAGAAAGTGATGGCCAATGAACTGATTAAGTTTATTGAGGACAATAAACTAGATAAGTAGCAATCTTACTACTATGAATTTCAACCCAACGCTAAATGTAATGTGTAGCCAATCTCTGAGATCAAACAATTCTTAAAAAAATAATTCCCAGTTTGGAAAACCAAACTGGGAATCTAATAAGTATCAACAATAGTGTCCATAACAAAAGCCTTAAGCCTTAAACCTCTAGCCTTTAAAAAAAAACTATCTCAAACTAAAAGTACCTCTGCCCATGGTATAACCATCAGCATACAAAATAACCGTATAACTACCAACTTCAAAAGCATTTCTATTCACCCAATCTAAGGTAAACGTTTTTGCTTCGCCACTAAATTCGATAGCCGTTTTGTAGGTGTACTGCAATTGCTGTTCGTTTGCCATAAAAGTACCGCCTTCGCCAATAATTAAATTACCGGCAGGGTCTAAAATACGCATGTAAATATCATGAGTGCCTTTTTCGGCAATTGGATTGGTGTTTATGGTAAACTGAACCTTTATTTTTTGTGCCGTATTTGCTCTCGTCACATCAACTTCTTTTCCGCTTGATCTTATTTTGAACGCCATAATGTCTACCGCAGAAGTCTTTATTGCAGCGCCAGCTTTTACCTTCACATTTAAGGAGTCGTTGCTGCGGCTCAGCTTATTTGCCAATCGCGTAACATCACTAACGGTCGATTTTAAGCTATCTCGCTCCCCCGTTAACACCGTATTTTTCTTTACTAAATCGTCAATATCGTTGGTGTATTTCCCTACAAAATATCGTAGTTGCTTAACATCCTCCCTCGCCTTAGCCAATTCGCCAGCGGTCAATTTCCCTTTACCTAATGCCTCTCTTAACTGAGCAATTTTTGCTTTCAATTCTTCGTCCTTAAGCTTCAAATCTTCAGAAAGCTCTCCACTAGCACTATTGGCTTGTTCTAGCTCTGTTTCCAGCTTCTCTAACTCAGTCGTTAAAGCCGTTTTTTCATCACTCACAGTAACTATTCTTTGGTCAGATTTATTTTTCTGAAAAAAGAGATAAACATTGGTTCCTAACAAAGCTACAATCACCGCAATAAGAAAATAAATCTTGTTGGTGTCTTTCTTCTTTTTCTGTTCCTGATTGTCCATATCAAATATTTGTGTTTTGCCAAATTAACAAAAATTGTTTCAAAACCTTGGTTGCTTTCTTACAAAAAAAAATCGTTTGAAACTGTCTGAATATAAAAACGCTATTTTTGGCAATTTAATATAATTCGTTTTTAGCGAGCTTAATTTTTTAAGTTTGTAAGCGCTCTTAACTCCTCAATTTATTAAAATTAAATGCAAATGGCAAGAATAATGGCTTTTGATTTCGGGACAAAAAGATTAGGCATCGCCGTTACCGATCCTTTAAAGTTGTTTGCCACAGCTTTAACCACGGTTCATCCTAAAGATATAGTGGTTTTTTTGCAGAAATATTTATTGACCGAAACCGTTGAAACCTTTGTAGTTGGTGAGCCCAAACAAATGGATGGAACCGCATCACAATCGGCACAAGATGTAAAAGGCTTTGTTACAATTCTAAAAAAGAACTTTCCGGATATTCCTGTTGAGATGATGGACGAGCGCTTTACCTCAAAAATGGCTTCGGCAACCATCGCACAAAGCGGATTAAAAAAACACGACCGACAAAAGAAAGAACTTGTTGATACCGTTGCCGCAACTATTATTTTGCAATCCTATATGGAAAAAATCAGTTTAAACTTTTGACAATGCGCTCGCCAAATCAATTGCTTAAAAAATATTTTGGTTACGATAGTTTTCGTCCGCAACAGGAAGAGATTATTGAAAAAGCTTTAAGCAACGCTGATTCTTTGGTGCTGATGCCCACCGGTGGCGGAAAATCTTTGTGTTTTCAGATACCTGCGTTAATGTTGCCCGGGATTGCTTTGGTGGTTTCGCCGTTAATTTCTTTAATGAAAGACCAGGTAGATGCGCTGAATAACAACGGCATCCCGGCTGCTTTTTTAAATAGTTCTCAAACTTTTGAGCAACAACAACACATTTTAAATGCTTGCCACGAGCAAAAAATAAAACTTTTATACGTTTCTCCAGAGAAATTGCTTTCGGATATCAACATCATTAACCAAGCGTGTAAAATTAGTTTATTTGCCATAGATGAAGCGCACTGTATCTCGTCTTGGGGACATGATTTTAGACCAGAATATACACAATTAGGTTCTCTGCGAGATAAATTTGCGCAAGTGCCTTTTATGGCTTTAACCGCTACTGCCGATAAAGTTACCCGAAGGGATATAGTAAAGCAGTTGCGATTAAAAGATCCACAGGTTTTTTTGAGCTCTTTTGATCGTAAAAATTTGAGTTTGGAAGTCCGTATCGGCACCAAGCCAAAAGAAAAATTGAAGGAGATTGTAGATTTTGTAAGCGATAGAAAAGATCAAAGTGGCATTATATATTGCTTAAGCAGAAAAAAGTGCGAGGAAGCTTACGAGGCTTTGGCAAATGCAGGCATTAGTGCAATGTTTTACCATGCGGGGATGAACAGTGAGGTAAGATCATCCGTTCAGGAGCGATTCATCAACGATGAATTGCAGGTGGTTTGTGCCACTGTTGCATTTGGGATGGGAATCGACAAGTCTAACGTTCGTTGGGTTATCCATTATAATCTGCCCAAAAATATGGAAGGTTATTACCAAGAAATTGGTCGAGCCGGGCGAGATGGTTTGCCATCGGATACCATTTTATATTACAATTACGCCGAT
>JBBSTQ010000095.1:0-10320 GCA_038235745.1 Sphingobacteriales bacterium | reverse complement strand
TTTTTGCGGTAATCATCTGCAATGTTTTAACGTAGGCAATCTGTAATATTTACTTTTGTATAGTGATAAGTCTTATATGTTCTAATAAATCTTCTTTAGTAGCAAAACGGTTTTTCAATTTGACAGCAGGTACGCCACCATAGATGCTATAAGGTTCTACATCTTTAGTGACTAAAGACCCCGTTGCAATTATGCTGCCAGTTCCTATTTTTACTCCACTTATTATTGTAGAGCCATAACCAACCCAAACATCATCTTCAATAATCGTCAGACTATCTAAACCAAGCCATGTATAATTCTTATCTCTAATGCTCGACGCTAGTATTATAGGAACTCCAATTTGTTGGTAATGATGGTCGTATTTACCAACCAAGGCTACTCTATTTGCCCAGATAACATTGTCTCCAATAATTACGTCACTTTCTATAAATGAATCTCTACCGATGTAAAAATTCTTTCCAATAATTACCGTTTTCCTTGCCCAAATCCTTACCCTTATCCCACTATAAAATCCTTCTCCTATTTGATATTTACGGTAGTAAACCGTACGTAACAAATAATTTCTTAATCTATTTAAGATATTAATTAGTATTCTCATAGCTTGGACTTAAACACCTGATTTATAATTACCGACAACTCTTCGGCTACTTGAGCTTCGCTAAATAAGGCTCCTTTTAGAACGTTATTCACACGCATATTTTGCATTAATTCTTCTGAATTGAAAAGAGTAGTTAACGCACTGTGCACACTATCTGCATCTTTTGCTTGTACCCAGAGACAGTTATCTGGTTCAGCTAAAAAATCAGTTGCCGCTCTGGTTGGGGTAGTAATAATCGACAATCCTGCTGCGACCGAATTGAATAATGCCATCGGAAAACCTTCTGGAAAATAGGTGGGAAACACTAAAACATCGCTATTGGCATAATAATCAACCACTTCCTGCTCGGGGATAAAGCCTGTAAAAATCACTTTATGGCTTCGCTCTAATTGCGCTACATTTTCTTTAACTGCACTTAAAGCATCTCCATCCCCTACTACAATTAACGTAACCTTTTCATTCACATCTAACTTTACAAAAGCATCAACTACTTCTAAAATTCCTTTTTCTTCAATTACTCTTCCTACAAAAAGCAGAATTTTATGATCTGTCGGAATATTTAATTTCTCTTTAAAATTTGGTTTTATTTTAAATTGATTGGTTCTTACAATATTTTTAGTTACAAATACTTTTTCTGACGAGAGATAATTCATCCGGTCAACTTCTGTTTTTTCTTCAGTAGATAAAAAAAGCCAAGCAGAAACCCGCTTTTTCAAGTATGGCAAAATGATTTTGTGAGTTATATAATTTTTACTTTTAAAAATACCCGAATCAGATCCATGAGATTTTATCACAAATAAAACTTTATCGAAATAAAAAATTCTAACTAAAAAAATCGTTATCGCATCCCTAACTCCAGCTTTAAATTCTACCCGAGAATTAAGATAAATAATATCAGGCTTGAAGCGATTTGAAACATTAATCAGGTTAAAAGCATTTTTAAAAATCACCCAAAATCTACTTATTATAGAACTGAAACCCGCTCTTGCTGCAAAGGGAAACTCATCACAAGCGTATCCTAAATTTTGTAGGCCCGTCAACTCATCTAAGGCTATCTCTACATGGAATTCAGTTGGCATACTAAATAATATTTTAGGTTTCATGTTCTCTATCTCCCTATTAAATCAATACTTTTTTTCTTTCGGTTGCTGGGTTTCCAACTAAGGTACTGTAAGCCTCTGCATCTTTTACAACTACCGCTCCACTTCCAATTTTAACATAGTCTCTAATTGTTACAGGGCCAATAATGCATACATTACTTCCTATATCTACATAGTTTCCTATAATTGGCGAGGCAGTGAACCCGCCATCCTTTTGCTTATTCCCGATGGTTGTACAATGCCTAAGGGTGCAATTTTCTCCAATAATTACTTTATTCGTCATTACCAAGGCTTGGCCATGAAACAAGGAAAGGTTTTTACCTATTTTGGTATTCCATGGAATTTCTACGCTAAAAAACCACTCCACTAAAACACGGTAAAAAATCAAATAAGGAAAGCCCAAGTAATAGTAAATTTTACGCCTTGAGCAAAAATTAGCCGTCCTAAAAAGGAGTAAAATTAAGCGACCTTTTATATTGCCTTTATTAACTGCCCAATCTTGAAACAAAAACTCAAAAAAACTCATATCGTTTTTATCTTGCAATGTATTTTCCATAGGGTAGTTTATCTAAAATGTAAATCATTAAACAAGTAAGTATCAAGCAAACAATAGCAACAAACGGAATACTTAACCAAGGTGTAAATAAGCGATAATCGATATTGAAATAGGATAAAATGTTGATGATTAAAACATGACCTAAATAAATACCAAAACCATATTTATTAATGAAGGTTCTGAAAGCAGCGTATCTGGTGGATGCGGGATTTGACTTCCAACTCTTGATGAAAACAAACATTCCGAAAGAAGCAAAAACCACATTTAGGGTGAGGTATTGATAGAAAGCTTCAGAAAAAGAATTGCTTTGCTTTGAGGCGAAGTAGGTGCCGATTAGCGTAGCCAGAAACCCTAAAATAAAAGTGATAATGGAGATTTTTTTAAGGTTTTTGGTTATGATAGCCCTTTCTGCAAGGTAATATCCTAAAATCAAATACCCCAAATAACCGCTAAAGTAGCTTATATCAAATGGAGAAGAAATGGTAATGATCTGTAGTTGATTTACCAGAACGGTAACCAGCCAAATCCCCAAAAAATAAAGGATAGCTTGGTTACTTGCTTGCTGAATCCACGGTTTAATAATCGGAACAAAAAGATATAACCCTATGATCATGTAAACATACCAAAGATGAACGGATGGCCCCTGTATCAATTGTACAAACAGCCATTCCCAAAAATCATTTATGCCACTATAACCAAAATCTCTAATTTTTAGACCAAAATTGAAGACAACGTAAACAGCCGTCCAAAAAACAAAAGGAAGTACAATTCGCTTTAACCTTTTTTGAAGAAATAGGTTTAAACCAATTTGTTGCGGCAGTAACAATGCTCCGGTAACCATGATAAAAAGTGGTACACAAAATCTGGTAAATGAATTGTAAATATTTGCTATCCACCAATTACTATTGGAATTACCCAAAGATTTATACTCTGTAAAAACAGCAGGAGAAGCAACATGCAAAATAATAACAGCCAAAGTTGCAATCACTCTAATATCATCAATCCAAATGGTTTTTTGAAGCGTTTTTTCCATATCGATCAATTGATTGAACGTATATTATCCTTATATAAATTTTTTGTATGGGATAAACCATTATTGTTTTGTTGTTTGGATAAAAACACTTTAAGACTTGCACTTAGCAGCATAAAACAAAATATTGAGAAGCCTATGTAAGGATTCACATCGTCTATTAAATACCGATAAATAAAAACTAAAACCGCGGTAAGAGCATAAAAAATAAGAGCATGTTTTAGGGTAGTGTATTTTTCTCGGATGAGCAAAATATCTTGTAAAACATGAAAAATGGCAAACGAAATAAATATAGAATAATTAATACCAGCTAAGGATTGCATAAAATATAGACCTATAAAACAGCCAGCAATGTTAAATGCCAAACTCGCGATATTGAACCACATATCCATTTTCTCTAAACCGATAGAAACAATGAGGTTAGCTTGTAAAAGTACCGTTGGTAAAATTAAAAACGTTAACGCCATTTGCTGTAAACACAACACGGCTCCGGCATAGCTTTCGCCAAAAGCAAATGGAATAATTAAACCTGCAAACGTGTGTAAAAAAGCATAAGAAATTAGTGCGAGCGAAGCGTAAACAAAAAATATTTTATGGTAAAACTGTTTTAAGCCGATTTTATCTTGCTTGGTAAAATAAGCTATAAAATGAGGGAAAATTGTTGCTGAGGCTACCAAAGGAACTATTGTAAAAATGTAAAAAATTCTAAAAGCAATTTCATAATCAGCAACGTCTTGTAAGGTTAGCGCTTTAGAAATAATGATATTGGCTATTTTCCAATAGATGATAGAAATACTTCCAATTACTATAAACTGCCAGTTTTTTAAAACCAAAGCCTTTAAATCAGCATAAGAAATTTTGGCTTTCCACAGTGCTTTTAAATTGATGGTATTTGATGAACCTAATTTTATAAATAAGCTAAGGGTGATTATTCTCACTAAAATCATTAAACAAGAAAGTACCACTGCAGAGAATGGGTTCACAAATAATAGACAGCCAACAAATAACTTAAGCGAGCTATCTATAATTAAGATAGCGGCCGTTTTAGCTTGTTTATGCTCTGCAATGTTCAAACTTTTTAAAGCGTTAATAAAATTATCAAAAATGATATTTGTCCCTAAAATAACGCACAATATCCTAATTTGGCCGTCGGCGTAAATGGTATACGCCAAACCTATGTTTACCAAATAAAAAACCATCCCTAAACCAACTTGCGTTTTTACAAACTTATTGGTTAAGGCTAGTTGATCGTCCTCTTTTAAATACTGGCGGATAAACCATTGCCCTAATCCTAAAGAAGAAAATGCGGCAACCAGTTGGTACACTGTTGTAGAGATTAAAAACTCTGCAAATTCACTAGGAACATACTTTCTGGCCAATATTGCAAAAAACAAAGAGACTAAAATTACTTGAACCACATTAGAGAACACGCCCCAAGCACTGTTTTTAAATAAAGAAGATTGTAAGAAACTAGTTTTCTTCATGGCGAATCTCTTCTGTTTGCATTTCTTTTGTAGGATAAGCTATCAGTAAGATAATTAAACTGGTCATCATCAATAAAAGCCGGTTATCGTAAATAGAATAAACTGTATTAAAGGCTACCATAAAACTTATTAATGACGCCATGAGATAGGCTATTTTGGAGTCATATATGTTTTTGAGATAACGGACAAACCCTTTTATAATTGGAGTAAGAAGAAATAACACAAAAATTGTAAAACCTATAAAACCAAGCTCTACCATAATTTTTAGATAACCGTTTTCTGGCTGATCAAAATAGACCAATTCGCCATCTTCAATTTCTAGATACTGGTTTTGCGCATACTTTTTAACATAGCTTTGGTAATTGCCGTAACCGATACCCAAATACGGATGTGCTTTAGAGATTTCATAAGCTTCTTTCCAAATGCTTTGTCTAAAAAGATAATCTTCTGATAGGTTTTCTGCTCTATCGAAAACCCCAGATTTCGGAGCAACTACCATAAACACTCCAGCCATTAACAAACCAAACACAATTCCGTAAATTCTATATTTTTGAGCCGCTAAAAAGAAAACAAAAACCAGCCCAACTGCAAAGCCTCCAAATGCCGCCCTGCTTCCAGCTAGGGTTATTCCAATTACAATAACGATGAAAATAATATAATTGAGATAAGGTCTCTTTTTGAAAATATCATCTTTTGTGAATAAGAAAAAAAAGCTACCCATTGCTAAAAACTGACCATGGGCCTGGGAATCGTAAAAAACACCCGGAAATCTAACGATCTTAAAAATTGGGTCTATGGTGTTTGGGTGTAAACTCGGATAAAATGTAAACTTTAAACCCACAACAATTTGAATCAATAAAAAACCAACTGCCAACAAATAGCTAATTTTAATTGCTTGTATCGCTTTTACATGAAAGCTATAATCTTTGTAACATTCCGTAAGAAAAAACCTTGAAAAAATGAAAATTGGCAATATCTTAATGACGTTTAAATAGGTTTTATTTGGATAGGCCGAAGCTAAACCACCGAACAAAAAGATGATTATAAAGGCAACAAATAATAAGAAATAATAATTGTTTCTACTTCTTAAGCTAATTTTGAAGAAAGCTTTGACCAAAAAAATTAATGAGTAAAAGGAAATTGCATCAAAAACCTTAAAACCTCCATAAGCTTCTGGAACGATTTTTTGATCCATCAAAGGCAATAAAGAAAGTACAAAAAGCAAAGAGGTTTGAACTGTGTTTCCTTTATAAAAAACACTAAATGCGAATAATAAAAGAGTTAATATAGGTAAAAGTAGAATCAATTTTCGAGCTATTTAAGATGAAAATTAAAATTTTGAGTAGGTTTTAAAATCTAAAACCTACTCAAAAACGATTTCATTGATGTGCTAAAAGATGGCTGTAAGGCCGCTGTATTGTAGTAACTATTATCGTAATTGTAACCGTATCCATATTTGCCTTTTTTGATTCCGTTAAAAACGATATTCATATTTGGCAATTTCTCGTCAATATAGATATCATCAATAAAGTTCAACTCGGCTTTTCCAGTATGGCCCTGTCTGATTACATACAAAGTAACATCAGTGTGCTTTGCAATAATCATGGCATCTGTTACTAAATGTAAAGGTGGACTATCAATAATAACATCATCGTAAAATTCTCTTAACTTATTAATTAACTCACTTAAACTCTCTTTTTCTAGCAATTCTGATGGATTTGAAGGAATATCTCCACACCCTATAAAGTCTAAATTATCATTCAAACCAGAATTTTGAATAACATCCTTAACGTCGATTTCGGACGAAAGGAACTCGCTAATTCCTTTATGTTTTGCGGATATATTAAAAACGGCTGCCAGTTTAGGTTTACGTAAATCCATCTCCAGCAATACTGTTTTTCTACCTGTTACAGCTAAGGAAACAGCAATATTAGAACTCACAAAACTCTTTCCCTCACCAGAAACGCTCGATGTAAACAACGTAACTCTCCCTTTTGAAACCAAAAAACTGACATCAGCCGGCCGCACAGTTTTATTATTGTGTAAGTAATGAAGGTTTGTTCTTAAAGATCTAATTTGCTCCCCAACCAAATGGCGCACATTATCTAGGATAACCACATCATCACCTAAGTTTTCGAAAGACAATTCGCCTAAAATTGGCACATCAATGGCATTTTCAATATCAGTTTTATCTGTTATGGTGTTCTTAACCAATTGCCTTAAATAAACAATCAAGAAAGGAAAGCCAAATCCTAACAGCAACGCTAAAGCCATGATTAAAGGAATCCTCGGCCATTTGATATCGCCTACATTTGCTTCGTCAACAATACGAGCATCAACTAATGTTGATGCGTACGTAAGTGCAAGTTCCTCTCTTTTTTGCAACAAATAAACGTACAAACTCTCTTTAATTGCTTGCTGTCTTTTCATTCCAACAAACTGACGCTCTTGCCCAGGAATATCCTTTATAGAAGATTCAAATTGATTATTAAATGATTGAAGCTGCCTTTTGGAGTTAAGTAAGGACGATTTTATGCCTTGCACAGTTCTTTGAATGGCAGTTTTGGTATTCCTTATTTGCCTGTTGATAGGTTCAAACGCAGGATTACTTTCTGGCATTGTTGCTAAAAGTGCAACCCTCTTATTTTGTAAATCAGAAACCTTTTCAATCAAGCTATTTAAAGATGGATCTGTGATTCCGAGCGTAGCCGGCGGACTTTCTGAACTTGAAGAAGAATTCACATAACGTTCTATACCTTCAATTACATTCAGCTGAACATTAACCTCGTTAAGTTTGATATCATTGGTTTGTACGTTTTCTAAATAAACTTTTGATTGCGAGTTGATATCTGTTAAACCTATACTTGTTCTATAGCCTTCAACCTCTTTCTCAGCGAAATTTAGTTCCTCCGTTAAAGTTGCTAACCTGGTGTCTATAAAATCAATAATACTTTTAGTAACCCTTTTTTCTTCCGAAGAAGTGGCTTCGTTATAAATTAGAATAAGATAGTTTAAAATATCCTTTCCTCTTTCAGGCACTTCATCAGCAATAAATAATCCAATGGTTGGCGCAGCTTTATCCAATAAATGAACATCTAAGGATTTGATGAATTGATTGCTAACCTTAGTTGGATTATGTAAAGTAATGGTAATTATAGAATCTTTATATTGCTCAACATTTTGATTGGGCTTCAAAACCCAGCTTCCAAAACTATTTTTTAGCGGTTTGTTAAAATCAAACGTCTTACTTGAACCATTAGGAGTTAATATTTTAAAAGACGTTTTGCTTTTAACAACAATTTCAAATTGTTGTCCATCCAATTGCTTTCTATTCGATTTACCTGTGGAATCAATTAATGCGAATATGAAGGGCTTGGTAGCGTAGATATCTTTTTTTTTAAACCCTTGGTCTACCTTATATGTTACCCATAATTGCAAATCATCTACCACTTGACTAACCAAGTTCTTAGATCGTAAAATCTCAATTTCAGTTTCTGCATTTTTCGCAGAACCAGACTGATCTAATTCTTTCATTTCCGACCTTTCATTTGGCGACTTTTTTTCATCTTTCACCAAAATAGACGCACTTATCTCATAAACTGGACTTATAAAATTTATGTATGCGTAAGCTCCAGCAAATGAAAGCAAGATAAAAAGCAAAAACAGTGGCCAATGAAATAGATATTTAGATATTATTATTCTATTGTTCTTAAATTGATTATCGCCGTTTCTTCTTCTAGTTTTCGTTTGTTGTCTTTGGGCCATTTTAACGGAAAATAGAGTACGTGATGGCCAGTAATGTAAGTGCTGATATCACTAGAGTAGCGTTTCTATAACCAGTATCAACTGCCGCAAGCTTTAATTTGCTAGGTTGTACAAAAAGTAAATCGTTACTTTTTAAGTAAAAATATGGCGATTGAAACATTTTTTTTGACGTTAAATCAATAGGGATGTACTCTCTTTTCCCGTCTCTTTCTCTTACCAGTGTAATGTCGTTACGTTTTGCAGTAATATTTAAATCTCCGGCTAGGCTTAACGCCTCGGTAATGGTTAACCTCTCGCTGTTGCTCCTGTAAATATCAGGTCGCATTACATCACCTAAAACAGCAACCTTAAAACTTAAAATCCTCACAGTTACAACTGGTTCTCTCAAATAAGTAACTAAACTTTTCTGTAATTGATCAGCAAGCTGCGTGGTGGTCAAGCCAGATGCTTTTACAACACCTAATAATGGGAGTCTGATTTCTCCTTTTTGGTCAACTACATATCCATAAGTTACATCACTTGGATTGATATTAGTGTTTTGAGTGTTATTATTAAACACAGCAGATGCCTCGGTATTTAAACTGCCAACGGTTACAGAAATTTGATCCTCTGACTGTATGGTTGATGTGCTATAGTTCTCAAGAGTTTCTGAAGTGATCTGGGTTCTGTTTAAATCCTGAAAGTAGGGAATTTCTTTATAGGACGTACAAGAGGAAAAAATCGAAAGCAGTATTAGACTAGCCAATAAAATTTTTCCTGTTTTAAAATGGATTTTGTAAATGTTTGTGGTCATAATTTTTTCTTTAAATATATGGTTAATTATTTGAAAATTTAATAGGCATTTTCTTCACCTTTAAATATGTTTATTATGGTAAAAAACACTACTTTAACATCAAGCATAACAGACCAATTCTCCATATACCATATGTCGTGTTCAACTCGCTCCTCCATTTTTTTAAGTTGCTTTGTTTCACCTCTAAAGCCATTAACCTGCGCCCAACCGCTTATTCCTGGTTTTAAGAACTGGCGAACCATATACTTATCGATAATTCTTCTATATTCTTCCGTGTGGGAAAGCATGTGTGGCCTTGGCCCAATCACACTCATGTGACCCAACAAAACATTAAAAAACTGAGGCAACTCATCCAAACTTGTTCTCCTCATAAACTTACCAATTGGAGTAATTCTATCGTCATCTAAACTAGCCTGCACATGATTGCTTTCGTCATTCATTTTCATGCTTCTAAACTTATAGCAGAAAAAAGACTTATTATCTTTACCTGATCTCAATTGTTTAAATAAAACTGGGCCTCGGCTTTGAATTTTTATAATAATTGCTAAAATTGGGTACAACCAACTTAACACAAATAAAATGGCAAAAGAACTTACAAGACCATCGAAAAGGCGTTTTTTAAACCTATTCTCTATGTGTTCTAATGGTTCTGTTCTGGCACACAAAACGGTAAAGTTGCCCATTTTATCAAATCTAAAGTTGGCTTCCAAGGCAGTTAAATCGGGCACAAATTTCAATCTGACACACTGTTTTTCGCCTTCTTTGATCAATTCTGTTAAATCATTGATCTTTTGAGGATCAACAGAAACAAAAACTTCATTTATACCAGATTTTGAGGCAACATTTAACTGCTCCATCGCTGTCCGCAATTGAATTTCTTGATTGTAATTAGTGGTTGTTTCACCTAAAAATCCAACAAAATTTAAACTTGTTTGCTTTTGAAGATACGAAGCCAATTTTAGTCCGCCTTCGTTCATACCTAAAATAGCAACAA
>JBBSTQ010000094.1:0-10326 GCA_038235745.1 Sphingobacteriales bacterium | reverse complement strand
ACTAGAATGACGAACGAACTTAGATATAGATAAAACTATAACCAGCCCAACACAAGAAATCCTAGAAACATCAATGACTTCTAACTCGCTGACCTAAATTGGACAAGTCAGGAGGCGTAAAGCTGAAAGCGAGAAACTAAACTGTATCTTAGTTCCAAAAATTCCACACCGAAATATGCTTAAAAATAAATGAGCCTCAATCAATTGACGCTCATTTCTAAATATAAATATTTTTGTGTTTGAGAAAAGCTTCAGAATAAATCCATACAATGGCTTTTGAGGTTTAAGCTTACTGCCTTCCGCTTTAAGCCTTTAGAGGTTACAAGCGCTCGCCATGTTGCGAAATATCTAATCCCATTTCCTCGTCGTCTTCACAAACTCTTAATGGTGTAATTAAATCGGTAAGTTTTAATAATAACCAAGACCCGCCAAATGCGAATGCAGAAACCCCAATCAAAGCAATTAGATGAACGAAGAATAAATGGGTCTCGCCAAAAATTAATCCGTTACCAGTTTCGTTTGCAGCGTTGATGGACTGATGAGCGAAAACACCTGTTAAAAGCATACCAACCATACCACCCACGCCATGGCAAGGAAAAACATCTAACGTATCGTCAATTGAAGTACGTGATCTCCAATCTACCACCATATTACTTACTACCGAGGCAACCACTCCAATAATCAAGGAGTGCGGAATAGTTACAAAGCCGGCGGCAGGAGTGATAGCTACCAAGCCAACTACAGTACCTATGCAAGTTCCCATTGCAGATGGCTTTCTGCCTTTGTAAGAATCGTAAAAAATCCATGCTAAAGCAGCAGCGGCGGATGCGGCCATCGTATTTGCCAACGCCACGGCTGCTAAAGTGCCAGCAGCATACGCAGAACCTCCGTTAAAACCTATCCAACCAAACCATAAAAGTCCGGTGCCAAGTAACACGTATGTAATTCGGGCGGGGTTATGGTTAGCTTCATTTCTCTTCTTCAAATACAATGCAGAAGCAAGTGCTGCCCAACCGGCAGACATGTGTACCACTGTACCGCCAGCAAAATCCAGAACTCCCAATTTAAACAGCAGTCCATCCGGATGCCAAGTAGAATGCGCTAATGGAGCGTAAATACAGATAAAAAACAAACAAATAAACAGGCAATAAGATATAAACCGTATTCTTTCTGCAAAAGCACCAGTAATAAGTGCTGGCGTAATAATGGCGAATTTAAGCTGGTAAATTGCAAACAACACAAAAGGAATAGTAGGCGCCAAAGGCCATGGCTCTCCCTCTATCACATGCCTCATCATAAAAAATGTGGCAGGATTTCCGATAACTCCAAACACCGAATCTCCAAAAGCTAAGCTAAAACCGAAAACCACCCATAAAACGGTAATTATGGCCATACATATAAAACTCTGCAACATGGTAGAGATCACGTTCTTTTTGTTCACCATGCCTCCGTAAAAGAAAGCTAAGCCAGGTGTCATAATCAAAACCAAAGCAGCGGCCGTTAGCATCCAAGCCACATCCGCATAATTATAGGCTCCCTTATAAATGCCCGATGGCAAACCCGGATAAATAAGGGTGAGCACTGCGACAATAAGTAGGAAAATGAAGGGAATTTTAGATAATTTTTTAGCCATCGGGATTTTTGTCAGTTTTTGAGTGGCTAAAAGTAAAAAAATCTGAGGATTTACACTAAAAAATCTTAAAATTTTGATAATTAATTTAGTGTTATTTGCATATTTATGCCAATTAAAACCTTAAAAACATGATTTATGTCATGTTTTTACCAATTTTTACGGAACACGAGATATGTTTAACGTGTGAATTGTTGTAAGTTATATAATAGCCAAAAGTAGTCTCATAAGGCTCAAAGCTAAAATTACAAAACAGAATGTTAAGTTGATTATTTGCGAAATTGATTTATAAATAAACGACTACCTTAAAAATCGCTCTCGTGTTATTGGCTAACAGCAGGAAGGGAAACAAAAAAAGTACTGCCAATCCCTAGTTCGCTTTCAAACCAAATTTTCCCGTTTTGTAACTGGGTATATTCTTTACAGAGAACCAAGCCTAAGCCCGTTCCTTTTTCTCTTTGCGTACCCAAGTTGGATTTTACATCCAGAGAAAAAATAGCTTTTTTAAGCTCTTCAGAAATCCCTATGCCACTGTCTTCAATTTTGAAGATGGCTTGATCTTCCTTCACATAAACTATAAAATCAATCACATCGCCTGATACTGAGAATTTTATGGCGTTTAGCAACAAATTACGAATTACCAACTGAAGCATGTTCTTATCAGCAGCAACACCAACATTACCTATTTGCGTGATTAATCTGATTCCTTTTTGTTCAGCAGCGGTTTCAACTTGACTCACTATACTTTCTAAAGTTTTGGAAACATTTAAGTGCGCTATAAAAGGTTTTGAACCTCCTAATTGAGTTTTTGCCCAAACCAGTAAATTATCCAATAGCTCGTAAGCCTCGTCGGTAGATTTTATTAAGCCGTTCTCAATAAGTTGTTTTTCTTCGTCGGTTAACGAGTTGTCCTTGAGAAAGCTAAAATATTGTTTTATTGAGCCTATCGGAGCTCTTAAATCGTGGGAGATGATAGAAAAAAGTTTGTTTTTTTCGGAATTCAGCTTCTCTAGCGCCAAAGCTTCGGTTTGTAAAACCATCCTTTGCTTGTTATACGCAATTCTTGTGTATAGGATGCCGGTAGCCATTAGAATCACAACCATTGTATAACACGCATATACATCAGAAAAAATCGCAAGCCGCTCGGTATAGCCAACTAAAATCCATTCTGGATGTAGATATTCCATCAAAAAGAGGAGCGCCATTAAAGAGAAGTTTAGGGTAAGCCAAAACCAAATAGATTTTCGCTCAGCTACAGAAGTCATCAAGAATAGAACCGCCAAAAAAAGCGTTACCGTTGGTCCTTGAATACCACCGTTAATTGGGTAATTAAGTGCCATTAACATGTGTAGCACAATACCGGTAATAATCACGGATAACCTGAGCTTGTTTTCTACACGACTTAGGTAAAAAACTATTGACTGGATTAAGATAACAACAGCTGCAAGTAATGCTGCCCCGTATAAACCCAGTAGCAGGTTAAGGAGCAAACTGAAAACGGAAAGAATACTTACAAAAGCTGAGAAAAGATTGAACACCCTATGTTCTAAAGAAAACTTTGCTTCATTTCCCGCAAAGGTTAAAATAGCTTTCGTGTATAATTTAATTACCGCGTCTCTCAATTTAGCTACGCATTAAAATGATACAGAAAGACCGCCTCGCCGGTAAAAGCGGGTTTCTTTTCGTCTTTTATTTCCAATTCAATAGCGATGTTAGCTTTAGTAACGCCTCTCAAATTTAATATCCCAGCCAAACTTACCTTCAAGCGTACCTCGCTGTTTACCTTTACCGCTTGAGCAAAACGTAGTTTTTCGATACCGTAGTTGATCTCCATTTTTAAATTTTGGATATTTACTACTTGCTTCCACAAATAAGGGATTAAAGAAAGTGTTAAATAACCGTGAGCAATGGTGCTGTTGAAAGGGCTATCGGTTGCTGCTTTTTTTTCATCTATATGAATCCATTGGTGGTCCAGCGTAGCATCTGCAAAAAGATTGATTTGTGGCTGTTCTATTTTATGCCATTCAGAAACGCCTAGTTCTTTTCCTAAATAACTTTCAAACTCTGCGTGGTTATTAATTGTAATCATATTTTTAACTTTTTGTTGATGTAAATGCGTTCCAGCCTTGTGCTTTAATTTCATGAACATTCCCTGCTTTAGTAATCAGGTAATTTCCGGCGCTTTCTTCCGTAATGTAACCAATTATTGAAATATCTACGTCATGCTTCATTCTATCATAATCTGCTTGCTTAATGGTAAACAGTAACTCATAATCTTCGCCACCGTTTAATGCACACACGGTAGGGTCTAAACCAAACTCGCGAGCAGTCTCAGCGGTCATTGGATCTAATGGGATTTTTTCTTCATAAATCTTACACCCCTTTTTAGACTGACGAGTGATGTGCAAAATTTCAGAGGCTAAACCGTCAGAAATATCAATCATTGAAGTTGGTTTAACTTTTAGCTTCGCCAGCAAATCCACAATATCAATACGAGCTTCAGGTTTCAACTGTCGTTCAACAATATAATCTTTTCCTTCTAAGTCAGGCTGAATGTTGGGATTAGCCAAAAAGACCTGCTTTTCTCTTTCTAATAGTTGCAGGCCAACGTAAGCACCTCCTAAATCGCCAGAAACACAAATTAAATCGCCTTCTTCTGCACCGTCGCGGTAGCAAATATCTTTTTCATCGGCATAACCGATACTCGTAATGGAAATAACCAACCCTTGGCGGGATGAGCAAGTGTCGCCACCGATTAAATCAATATTAAACTTTTCGCAAGCCAACAGCATTCCTGCCCATAATTCTTCTATCGCCTCCAACGGAAATTTACTCGAAAAACCGAAAGAAACCGTCACGTGGCTAGCAACGCCATTCATTGCATAAATATCACTAAGGTTTACTTGGATAGATTTATAGCCCAAATGCTTAAGTGGTGTAAACGCTAGGTCAAAATGGATTCCTTCCAGCAACATATCCGTAGATATCAACGCTTTTTTATCTTTAAAGTCCAGCACTGCAGCGTCATCGCCAACGCCTTTAATGGTGCTTTTATTTTTTAAACTGATGTGTTGGGTAAGATGATTAATTAAGCCAAATTCGCCTAAACTTGCAATTTCTGTTTTATCTGTCTGCTCAAACATGTTGGTGTATGTGTGTGTGCTGCTAAAAATTATATGCAAAGGTAAAAATTTAAGTGCTGGATTTGGATGTTTTGGGTTTTACATTGTTTAAACTTATAATTTGTCTGAAAATCTGATGATTTATTAGCTTTAATTTAGCAAGAAGCAGTTACGGATGGATTTTTTTAAAACGTAGAGAGATTTCACTCTAAAAATTGGGGTACTTCGAGCAATAAGATAATGTAATTAAGTCCCAGTATTTTTTCTCCCCACGCCGTCCTTCGGCGATCTAGAAATTCAGTTAGAAACGGTTGCTTTCAATGTTTGCTACCTATTTGTGAGATGTCTTTCCGCCAGCCGGCGGATTGACATGACGGCGTTGTTTAGCTTAGTGACATTGAACTGTAGCCATCGGGGAAACTCCCGAATCACAAAATTAAATAGTCTACCATGCTCCAATAAAAAAGCGTCTCTGAAAAAATCAGAAACGCTTTATGAAATTTATATTTAATTATAAGTTATTATTCAATTACGCTTACTTTAATCATGTTGGTTTTTCCTTTTTTCTCAATCGGAATGGCCGCTGTGTTAATCACTATGTCTCCAGCTTCAATCACTTTTTCAGCTTTTAAAATTTTGTTAACCTCACTAATCGTTTGGTCTGTACTGTCAAATTTATCGTAAAAGAAGCCTTTAACGCCCCACAATAAACTTAAAGTATTTAACAAGTTGTGGTTGGAAGTAAAAATAAATGTTCCTGCTTTTGGTCTGTGAGAACAAATTTGGAAAGCGGTGTAACCAGATGATGTCATCGCAACAATACCTGCTGCTTTTGTTCTCTCCGCTAAAAATACTGCAGAGCTACAAACCGCATCTGCTACGTAAGTATTAGAGGTTTCATCTAATTCTTTCTCTCTGTAATAAGGGTAAGAAGTGTCTTCAACATGACGAACAATTTTGCTCATCGTTTCAATAACGATTAAAGGAAACTCGCCAACAGAAGTTTCTCCACTTAACATCACTGCATCCGCACCATCTAAAACTGAGTTGGCAACATCGTTAACTTCTGCTCTGGTTGGGCGAGGGGTAGTGATCATGCTCTCTAACATTTGCGTTGCAACAATACATGGCTTAGACGCTTTGTTACACTTTTTTGCAATCATTTTTTGCAAAACTGGCACCTCTTCTAATGGCATTTCCACACCTAAATCGCCACGGGCAACCATAACGCCATCCGTAACTTCAATAATTGCATCAATATTTTCAATAGCTTCTGGTTTTTCAATTTTAGCGATTACACGAGAAGTTTTGCCACTACGGCTGATGATTCTCTTCAAATCGATGATATCTTCGGCAGTACGCACAAAAGATAAACCGATCCATTCGATGTCGTTTGCAAGCGCAAAATCTAAATTGATTAAATCTTCTTCTGTTAATGATGGGATAGAAACTTTGGTGTTTGGTAGGTTAACGCCTTTACGACTAGTTAATACGCCACCGTGTACAACTTCGCAAATTACCGTGTCTTTTCTGTTGGTTTCAACAACTTTTAATTGCAGTTTTCCATCATCCAACAAAATCACTTCGCCGGCCTTAACATCTTGCGGGAAAGTATCATAAGTGATGTAAATTTGGTTATCATCGCCAATACATTCGGTAGTGGTTATTTTTACCTGTGTACCGTTTATTAAGTTAATTCCGCCATCTTTTACCATTCCAATTCTAATTTTTGGACCTTGCAAATCGGCTAGAATACCAATGTTAGTTTTGTATTTTCTGTTGATTTCTCTGATGGTATTGATAGCTTCTTGATGATCTTCTGCCTTGCCATGAGAAAAATTTAAGCGACAAACATCAACACCAGCCTTAATCATTGATAATAAAACGTCTTTATTGGACGATGCAGGCCCAAGCGTGGCAACAATCTTGGTTTTTTTCTGTAAAACTTTCATATATTTTTTTGAATTCCTTGTTCCGTTTAGTAAAATACTTTCGTATTAAGCTTGCAAAAGTAGTGTATTTTTCACACTAAGTCAAATGGCCATTAAAAAATCAGGTTTTCTTTGGACTTAATCTTGTCCGGATTTAGCTCCACAACAGCTTGTATGTCTGGAATTTGCCTCAATTGCGAAAAAAATAAATCAAAATCTTCCTCATCAATAAATTCTTTGATCAAAATAAAATAATCCACTTCCTTCATTTCCGGAATCAGAAAGCTTTCGTTTCCTTTATTTGCTAAAAAAATAAACTCGCATTCAATGTTTTCTGGGTAGTATGTATACTGCGAAAAGACCCTTTTTGGGGTGTTTTTGAAATAAATCTCTAAATCTTCACCTTTTCTAAAATCAAATTCAGTATATTTATTTATCACAAAACATGCCTTGTAGTCCTTTAAAGCCGTGGTTATTGCCAAAAGTTTAAAGTCGAAGTCATGTTGTAGTTGTAAAAAGTTTTTTTTCAAAATAATAAAGATTAATTTCGGAAATTATTTAGCTGTTTTGTCTAGTCATATCTGCTCAAATTTAGGGCAAAAACAAAAAGGTTTGATATTTAACATTATTTATTTTTCTTTGCACAGAATTTTTAACCCTTAATTATAAGTATTATGTCTGATATCGCTTCAAGAGTAAAAGCAATTATCGTTGAAAAACTAGGTGTTGACGAAGGTGAAGTAACACCAGAAGCGTCTTTCACAAACGATTTAGGTGCTGACTCATTAGACACCGTTGAATTGATCATGGAATTCGAAAAAGAGTTTAATGTAGCTATTCCAGATGATCAAGCTGAAACCATCAGTACCGTTGGCCAAGCGATCACCTACTTGGAAAAAAATGTAAAGTAATTATTGCTTAATTGAATAAATGGAGCTTAAGAGAGTTGTTGTTACAGGATTAGGGGCGCTTACTCCCATTGGAAATACTGTTCCGGAATTTTGGGACGGATTGATAAGTGGAGTAAGCGGTGCCGCTCCGATGACGCGTTTTGATACTGAAAAATTCAAGACTAAGTTTGCCTGCGAGGTTAAAAACTTTGTTGCCGAGGATTATTTAGAAAAGAAAGAAGCTCGTAAAATAGACCCATTTGTTCAATATGCTTTAGTTGCTACTGCGGAAGCAGTAAAAGACGCAGGCCTTGACTTTGAAAAACTAAACACTAATAGAATTGGTGTGATTTGGGGTTCTGGAATTGGTGGGTTAAAAACGTTTTTGGACGAAATAATGGAATTTGCCAAAGGCGATGGAACGCCAAGGCTTAACCCGTTCTTTATTCCTAAAATGATCATCGATATCGCTCCAGGGCATATTTCAATGAAATATGGTTTAAGAGGTCCTAACTTTTCATGCGTTTCTGCTTGTGCTTCTTCTACAAATGCTCTTATTGATGCTTTTACTTACATTAAGTTGGGTAGGGCAGATATGATTGTATCTGGAGGTTCGGAAGCAATTTTGAACGAGGCCGGAATTGGTGGCTTTAACGCCATGCATGCGCTTTCTACCCGAAATGATGATCCAAAAACAGCTTCACGCCCATTTGATAAAGACAGAGATGGCTTTGTTGCAGGCGAAGGTGCCGGAACCATTATTTTAGAAGAGCTGGAACATGCAAAAGCCCGTGGCGCAAAAATTTATGCAGAGATTGTAGGTGGAGGCATGAGTGCCGATGCCAATCATATTACCGCACCGCACCCAGAAGGTTTGGGCGCAAAATTAGTAATGCAATCTGCACTAGATGACGCAGGTTTAAAAACCACCGATATTGATTATATCAATGTACATGGTACTTCTACCCCATTAGGAGACATTAGCGAAACCACAGCAATTGTTAATCTATTTGGCGAACACGCGTATAAATTAAATATTAGCTCAACAAAATCCATGACGGGCCACTTATTAGGTGCCGCCGGTGCAATTGAGTCTATCGCTTGTATATTAGCTATCAAAAACGGAATTGTTCCGCCGACTATCAACCATTTTACTGATGACCCTGCAATTGATCCAAAATTGAACCTTACGTTTGGCAAGGCTCAAAAAAGAGATATAAAAGTAGCTTTATCAAACACTTTTGGTTTTGGTGGTCACAATGCTTCTGTAATTTTCAAAAAGTACGAAGATTAATAATGCACTCGCATTGTTTTTATCAGAACAATATTGAATGGCTTACCGCTCTGTTTTTTAGATAATCTGAATGCCATTATCAAGAATTTATAAGCTACATCTTTCTCCAGACCGTAAATACGTAAAGAGAATGAAAACTTTGTTGGGCTATGTGCCCGGCAATATATCGCTTTATAAAATGGCTTTTAGGCACAAATCTATGGCCTTGACTTTAAAAAATGGCGCAAAAAGCAGCAACGAAAGACTGGAGTTTTTGGGTGATGCCGTTTTGGGATCTGTTATTGCCGAAGTACTTTTTAAACTTTACCCTTACAAAGATGAAGGTTTTTTAACCGAACTAAGATCAAAAATAGTACGAAGAGCGAATCTAAATCAGCTTGGTAAAAAATTAGGATTTGAGGAGCTAATTAACTACGATTCAAAGACGCTTAATGCTAGTCCGCACCAAGGTTCTTTGTTGGGCGATGCCTTTGAGGCTTTGATTGGTGCTGTTTATTTAGATAAAGGCTACGATTTTACCAAGAATTTTATTACCCACCAAATAATTAAGCCCCATATTGATATTCATACCTTAGAAATTACCGAGACCAACTTTAAAAGCAAACTGATTGAATGGTGCCAACGCCATGGTAAAACCATTTCTTTTGAACCCGCTTTAAATGCGGAGGGAGATAGTGCTAAACTTTTTACAATGAAGGTTTTGGTTGACAGTGTTGAAATGGCAAGTGCTACAGATTATAGTAAGAAGAATGCCGAGAAATTAGCGGCAGAGAAAACTTGTGAGTTGTTGGGGGTTTAGGTTTTTCAATGATTATACGGGCAATTTTGAACTCCGGCTTTCGTTGATTTTTTTCGCATTACTGTTTTATTAGTGTTTTGAAGGGATTACAATTTTAAGGTAGCCAATTCCGTCATGTTGAGTGCTAACGAAACCTGCCTACCGCAGGCAGGCATCTCACAAATAACGTATACAGTTAGCTCCAAAGGAGTCACTGTGTGACATGGCGACTTTGCTTGTGGGATATTTTCCAAAAGGGATTGGTATGCTACACTGTCATTAATTATGACGACGTGGGAATGTGGAATGGGAAATGGACTAGAGGGCTTATCGTTATTACCCATCTTTCCTTTTGATAACCCTTCCCCTTGGTTCGTCACTTTCATAGAGTACAACTTGGAGAAACTCCGCTGCATCTGCTGAATCTTTTACTTTGGTGGCACTGCGATTCAACATTTCTTCTTCAAACTCATTTAATACGCCTTCTCTGATTCCTGTGCTTCTCCAGTTGGATCCGATAGCTATCGGATGAGGTCGGCAACCTTGATAAATTCCACGAGCCAGCGCCAATGCATCCAACAAAGCTTGATTTGCGCCTTGTCCTTTTTCAACAAAAGTAAAACGCTCTATCAACGACTACAGAAACTGTATTCAGTAATTGAATATCTTTTCCCAATTTTT
>JBBSTQ010000093.1:0-10369 GCA_038235745.1 Sphingobacteriales bacterium | reverse complement strand
TACCTTTCTTGCAACTGTAGCAGAAAAAATGTTTACCACAGGAAAAAAGAACAAAGCGTAAATAGCTAACGAGGCTAAAAAAAGGTAAATCGTTTGAATTCTCTGTATCATACTATTAAGGTTTCTATTTTATCTTGTCAAAATTATCGCACAAAGTTAAAACATCAAACTTATAATTCTTTGAAAAATTATTTATGCGTTAAATTTGTGCAGTGCAACAAACAATCAGATACTTTTTAAGTTTATCGTACAAAGGTACAGCATACCATGGCTGGCAAACTCAACCAAATGCGGTAGCAGTGCAAGAGGTTTTACAAAAAGCTTTAAAAGTGTATTTTAGATTTGATGTTGAAACTTTAGGATGTGGCAGAACGGACAGTGGTGTACATGCTACTCAGTTTTTTGCGCATTTAGATTTACCTGCTCAACTAGCTATTGACCAAGAAAAGTTCTTAAAATCTATAAATTCACTTTTACCTTATGATATTGCGGTCTCAGCATTGATTCCTGTCGCTAATGAAGCTCACGCAAGGTTTGACGCAACTTTAAGAGCTTATCAATACCACATCAACTTTAAGAAAAATCCTTTTAAAACAAACACCAGTTGGTTAATAAAGGATAAACTGGATTTACCTGCAATGCAAAAAGCGGCTTCAATAATAAAAGAATACGAAGATTTCGGAGCTTTTTGCAAATCAAACGCTGATAACTTCACCAACATCTGCCATATTCAAAAATCTGAATGGGAAGAAATCCCAAACGGATTGATTTATCACGTAAGTGCAAACCGATTTTTGCGGAATATGGTGCGGGCAATTGTTGGTACTTTGGTTGATGTGGGCAAAGGCAAAATCTCCGCTGACGCAATGCATCAAATTATCCAAAGTCAAAACAGGTCTTCTGCTGGTGCGTCTGTTCCTGCGTGTGGTCTGTTTTTAACCGAAGTTCAATATCCTTACATCAGCTGCAACTAAATGGCGAATAACATTACCGGTAAAACGTACGATTGGGGCTTATTAAAAAGGGTTTTCGCCTATGCACAACCTTACAAATCTGCCTTTTATTGGTCGATTTTTTTAACACTTGCTTTAGCTGCCTTAGCTCCTGTTAGGCCCTATCTGATCCAACTCACTTTAGATAAATACGTTTTTTTTAACGATACCAGGGGTCTACTGAACATCACTTTGCTGATGGTTGCCTTGTTGCTTCTGCAAACTGGGGTGCAGTATTTTCAAACCTTATTGACCAACACCTTAGGGCAATCGGTAATTAAAGATTTGCGGATTGATATTTTTAACCACATTACCAAACTACGTTTAAAGTATTTCGATAAAACACCTATAGGTCAGTTGATTACCCGTACCGTTTCTGATTTAGAGACCATTGCAGATATTTTTAGTCAGGGTTTAATTTCTATTATTGGCGATAGCTTGCAGGTAATTACCATTATCGCAGTAATGCTTTATGCCGATTGGCGCTTAACGCTGATTGTTTTGGTGCCGATGCCTTTTTTAATGGTTGCCACGTATATTTTTAAGGAAGCTATAAAATCCGCCTTTCAGGATGTGCGGACACAGGTTTCCAACTTAAATACTTTCTTGCAAGAACACATCAGTGGCGTCAGCATTATCCAATATTTCGCCCGTGAAGAGCAGGAGTATAAAAAGTTTTATGATATCAATGCAGAACATCGCGATGCCCACATCCGTTCAAACTGGCACTATTCCATATTTTTCCCAGTGGTAGAATTAATTGTTGCGCTTTCTTTGGGCTTGTTGGTTTGGTACGGTTCAAAAAGTATTTTAACCAATCAGGTTTCTCCTGGTATTGTGGTTTCTTTTATCATGTACATCAACATGCTTTTTAGGCCTATTCGTGAACTTGCAGATAAATTCAATACGCTACAAATGGGCATGGTAGGGGCAGACAGGATTTTTAAAGTTTTGGATACCGATGAGAAGACAGTAAATAATGGCAAAACACTTTTGCCAAAAATGAAAGGCGAGATTGAGTTTTCAAATGTTTGGTTCTCCTATAAACAAACGGAAGAGATGCCAACCGACGATGAATGGATTTTGAAAAATATCTCTTTCCATTTAAAAGCAGGCGAAACTTTGGCTTTAGTAGGCGCAACTGGTGCAGGTAAATCATCCACCATTAATATCCTAAACCGTTTTTACGAAATTAGCAAAGGCGAAGTAGGCATTGACGGTGTAAACATCAATGGTTTAGAGATAAGCCATTTACGGTCGCAGATTGCAACTGTTTTGCAGGATGTTTTTCTGTTTTCGGATACCATTGAGAACAATATCAGCTTAAACAATCCAGATATTTCTTTAGAAAAAATAATCGAAGCGGCAAAAGATGTTGGCGCACATGAATTTATTATGCGATTGCCTGGAGGTTATCAATATGATGTGCAAGAGCGTGGCGCAACTTTATCAGTAGGGCAGGCCCAATTGGTCTCTTTCATTAGAGCGTTGGTGCATGAACCGAAAATTTTGGTTTTGGATGAAGCAACTTCTTCGGTTGATACAGAAACAGAACACTTAATTCAGGTAGCGATAGAAAAAATGATGCAGGGGCGAACCGCTATTGTGATCGCTCACCGATTATCAACTATCCAAAAGGCGGATAAGATTATCGTGTTGGAAAAAGGGGAGATTATGGAGATTGGAACGCATCAAGAACTATTAGTTTTAAACGGTTACTACAAACGCTTGTACGATTTACAGTTTGGTTCTGCTGGTATTAAAAAACAGATTCAATAAAAAACTCTAGTTAAGTTGAAGCTTAACTAGAGTTTAATGATTCGGGTATTGGAAGAGAGTTATCTTACTAACTGACCTCTAATTTCGCCACCAGGAAAAGCAATACTATGCAAATTAAAATACCACTGATTTGCAAATAAGTCAACTTCTTGTGCGGCAGTTAATGTAACAGCGCCTTTCATACCGGTAATATATGGCCCGTCTATGCCAATTTGAACTGCTCCGTTAGCGCCTACTGCTCCTTTATGGAAATGCATAGCAGTTGGTACAACACCAGTGAAATTAATAGTATAAGTTAGCCCTTTAGTTGTTTTGTTATAAAGCGTATAAACTGCTGCGGTAGCAATTGAAGAATTTGCAGGTACTTCTGCTGCGCCATTTGCAGTTGTTGCAAAAACGAGTTGATTATTTGTAGTTACTTGACCTCTAATTTCTCCACCTGTAAAAGCAGCGCTGTGTATGTTTAAATATAAACCTCCAGCAAATAAATCTGTCTCTTGTTGCGTAGTAAATGCATCAGTAGTTCCGCCAGAGGCCATTAATCCAACACTTACAGGTCCAGATGCGCCAACCTCGCCTTTGTGTAAATGCAATGCGGTAGGCGTTAAGCCAGTAATTGCCAAAGTATAAGTCAGCTTCTTAGTGGTTTTGTCGAATAATCCGTTTAATGTTGCTTTAGCAGTCGAATTGTTCTGTGGAATTTCTTCTTTACTTGTGGCAACAACATTACTGATCACTGCAAAGTTTTCTGCAACAACTTGCCCTCTAATTTCCCCACTAGGATACGTAGCGCTATGAATATTCAAATACCATAAGCCAGCCAGTAAATCAACTTCTTGTGCATCAGTTAATTTTAATGTGCCCATCATCCCGCTAGTGTAAGGCGCTTTAACTTCAATTTCTACACCGCCAGATGTGCCTACTACACCTTTATGAAAGTGCATAGCAGTTGGCGTTAATCCAGCGTAGTTAATGGTGTAAGTTAAGGTATTAGAGTTTTTTTCATAAGTAATAGTTGATGTCCCGCTTGCAGACGAGGTGTTAGTTGGAACTTCTTGAGAAGAATTTACTTGAACGTTTGCGAACGTTACATTGTCTACAGCAATTTTATCATCTTTTTTACAGCTCGTAAAAACTACCGCTGTAGCCATAAAAAGGAGAGATAGTCTTGTTAGATTTTTAGTGATCATGATTTTGATTTTGATTTTTAGTTTGATTAATTGATAATCTATGTATTGTTGATAATGATCGTTGATTATGAAACGGTTGCTATAACACTTGTTGAATTAACGGTTGTAGCATAAACTTTCAGTGTCCTGGCAGAACCTCCGCCAACAGGTTGTGAAGTTACGGACCCGTTACTTTGAAAGGTTGCTGAATGGAAGTCGCATTTTATGATGTTTTGGCTTTGTATCCAGTTTAAATTTCCGCCTTGGTGTGGGCAACTAGCTTCAGTAGCTACAAATGATGAAGGCGTATCTCCGGTGGCAATCCTAAAAAATAATACCGCACCTACCTTTACAGAAGATCCAACGCTCGCTAAACTAGATAGACTTGCTGTTGCAGTGTTATTGCCGTTTGCTGGAGGGTTAGTTGCTGGAGGATTTGTTCCTGGGGGATTGGAATTATTGGGTGTAGACGCATCATCACCACCACCGCAACTTGCCAAACAAGCCCCTGCGCAAACAGTCGCAAAGCTTATTCCTAATGTTTTTAAAAATTCTTGACGTTCCATCTTTTTTAGCTTTAAGGTTAATATATTTTAGTTTGTATGTCTTTATTTTTGTTTCGCTTTTGAAATAAAGCAAAGTTTCTAGATACAGAAAACCCCCATCTTACGCCTCCATCTCTCCATGATTTTTGGGTATTAGGTATAAAGTTGTTTTCTATAATGTATGGGGAGTTTTGGAAGTTTAAACTAAAAACATGCCCTCCTGTTTCTATTTCTATACCAGCACCTAGTGGGTTATAAAATTCTGTTGCTAAATCATTGGGTCTTCCCAAGCCTTCTACCAAGGTATAATCAGCAATCAAGGAAAAACGCTTATAAAGTTTTAATCTACCGCCAAAACCTACAGAAACCAAGGATTCCGGATCGTTTGCTTCCGTTGTTTTATTACGTAATAAAACACTAGGGCTTACAAGTAGCGATAAACTAGACGAAACTTTGCTGGCAAAAATTCCGCTTAAAAAATGCGACATCCGGTCATTATTGGTCGCGAATTCGCTAGTGTTAAATGCTTCTCTACTTACTATGGCGCTTTGCCCAAATAAGGTTAAAGAAAACGGAATGCTATTTTCTTTTTGCTGTATAAGTCTGTATTTGGCCAGAACGTTGTAGGTAGCATCAAACTTACTACGTCCAAAACCTAAGGTTAATTTATCTGTAACGCCGTAATCAAAACCTATATAAACGTCAGGTGCTAAATCTAAACCAAACAAGGTTTTTGCACCTCCAAATTGTCCGCCTAAATCGCCAAATCTATGGGCAATCCAAAAAGCCAAATCATTTCTCTTTTGCGTTTCATTGGTGTTTAATAAAACCAAGTGAGTGTTTTTAAAAGTAGCCTGTACTGTTTGGTTTTTCTCTGTTGAGATTAAAGTATTTAATAAAGAGTCAGCATTTTGAGCGGATGCTCCTAAACTGAAAAGTGATAATAAGATAATCGTTTTCACAAATTTCATGGTTGTTATTTTAAGTTATTGATAGTTGCCACTTACCGTAACAGAAATTACCTCGGCTATTTTTTTAAAAACAAGGCTAGGTATTTTTATGTCATGATCGGCGCAAGCCACGTCAAATGAACTGTTGATGCTTACCTTACCGTTCTTTACAGTGATCACGCCTTTAATTGTTCTGTCTTTAGTTATGCCATGCATATTTAAAGCTCCCTTGACGTTAACGTTGTAAACACCGTCGTTCTTAAAATCAACATCTTCTGCAAGGTTACCTTTAAAGGTCGCAGTCGGATATTTATCACTCTCCATATAGCTTTCGTTAAAATGTTCTTGCATTAAGCTCCTAGAAAAAGTAAAACCTTTAATTGGGATTTGAAAAATTACCTGCTTAGTTTTTGGAACAATTACAGAAACTCCATTTGTAGCCTGCGCTTTAATATCTTCTAAAGGCGTAGAGGAAAAAATATTTACCTTAATTTCTTTTGAGGTAAAACTAGTTTGCGCTACTGCAAATGATGTGGCAATCACTTGTATATAAAGTAATATCATCGATTTTTTTAGTAGTTGATTAATCATATAATGAGGTTTTAAACAATTAAAGCACTTAATGGTATACAAATTACAATAAAAAACGAAATAGTTTGCTGTTCAGATTTTATAACAATACAATGACGTTGATTGTTTATTGTCCTGGAGTTTATTTTTTTTCATCCTTCGGTGTTTCCTTAACTTAACGGCGTGGCAAAGACGACGTTGCCATGTTGATCCGCCGGCTGGCGGAGAAATACCTTACGAATAGGTATTCAATCTTAATGACAACGTTGTTACTTTCTTATAAGGTGTTTGAATCGAATGGCAACTTTGCTCGTGAGATGTTTCTCCCAAAGGGATGCCTGTGGCAGTATCCTCAGGATGACGGGGTGGGAACAGCGAACGCAACCAATTGTAGTGTTAAGCGAACTTTTAATAAGTGGGGGATGTTTAAATCGAATGGCAACTTTGCTCGTAAGATACTTCATATCCTCAGCATAGTGGGGTGGTCAATCTTCATGAAAATGCTCCCAACCTTCCATACTAAATCCAAAAACCACGATTAAATGAATCTAATCCAAAAAATAACCAAAAAAATTCCTATTTCCATGGTAATTCTTTTGAGATTCTTACCGATTCTGTTAGCTTTGTTCCACATAAAAAATAACCATGAGTGTACTAGTAAATAAAGATTCAAAAGTAATAGTTCAAGGTTTTACAGGTAACGAGGGTACATACCATGCTACCCAAATGATCGAGTACGGAACCAATGTTGTAGGTGGTGTTACGCCGGGTAAAGGTGGTCAAACCCATTTAGACAAGCCAGTATTTAACACCGTTAAAGAGGCGGTTGACAAAGCCGGTGCTAATGTTTCCATTATTTTTGTACCTCCTGCATTTGCTGCGGATGCCATTATGGAAGCTGCAGAAGCGGGTATTAAGGTTATTGTTTGTATCACTGAAGGTATCCCAACTAAGGATATGATTCAGGTTAAAGAGTATATTTCTGACAGAGATTGTCGTTTAATTGGCCCAAACTGTCCAGGAATTATCACTACTGACGAAGCTAAAATTGGTATTATGCCAGGCTTTATCTTTAAAAAAGGTCATGTTGGGGTGGTTTCAAAATCTGGAACTTTAACCTATGAGGCTGTTGACCAAGTTGTAAAAGCTGGTTTAGGAATCACAACTGCTATCGGTATTGGTGGAGATCCAATCATTGGTACACCAACTAAAGAAGCGGTAGAATTGTTAATGAACGACCCAGATACTCACGGTATTGTGATGATTGGCGAGATTGGCGGAAGCATGGAAGCGGAAGCGGCAATGTGGATCAAAGAACATGGCACAAAGCCAGTCGTTGGTTTCATCGCAGGTCAAACTGCACCTGCAGGACGTAGAATGGGTCACGCTGGTGCAATTGTAGGTGGCGCTGATGATACTGCTGCGGCAAAAATGAAAATTATGAGAGAATGCGGAATTACTGTTGTAGAATCTCCTGCCGAAATTGGAGCTGCAATGGCAAAGCTTTTGAAGAAGTAACGATAATTGATTATTTGAAAATATAAAAAGGGCTGGAGTTTACTCCGGCTTTTTTTTGTTATTTTTCTCGCTATCCCGAAATTGTTTAAACCGCTTTCCACTAATGTTTCTTTTAGACAGCAAAATTTCGATAATATAACTTCACAAAAATTAATCTGTATGCTCAAATCCAACATTCAACTCCACCTCAAAAATTCAGCTTAAACTTGCCGAAAACTTAGCGTTAAAACTTATATTCGCTAGCGATAAAAAGACTCACTAATTCCTCATTTCAACTTATGCAGTTAAAGCTTCTTAAACCTAAACAAGCGCTTAACAAGGCTTATCTAAAAGAAAAACTGGTACGGTCAGAAATGGAGGTTTTTAAAACCCATTTCAAAACTTTTCTCAGTAATACCACCGCAAATAAAAACGACGAGGAGCATTTAAAAACCCAGGTTGCCTATTTTTTAAGGGATACATTTTATCAGCAAGCTTACCACATTAACCCAATTGGCAAAAACGATTTGGTTATTCACAACGGTAAAAGCACTGCTGAACCTGTCGGGGCAATTATTGAGGTCAAAAGCCTAACCAATAAGGCTGAAATGCTGACCGCTACAAAACCCAATGTAAAAGCTTTGCATGAGTTGGTTTTGTATTATCTGCGTCAGCGATTAGACGAGAACAACAATCAAATTAAATACCTAATAGCCACCAATATTGATGACTGGTTTCTGTTTGATGCCAACGAGTTCGACAAAAAAATCTACCGCAACACAGAAATAAAAAAGCTTTACGAAACCAAAAAGAGGGATGCTAAAGACAACCCGTGGTTTTACGATGAGCTTAAGAAAACTTTAGAAAGCCAAGCCATCGAACTGGTTGCTACTTTTTTTAACATCCGAGATTTTGAAAAAGTAGCGTTGAACGATAACGATGCGGACGATAAACAGCTAATTGCCATTTATAAATTGCTATCGCCGGTGCATTTGCTCAAGTTGCCATTTGCCAACGATAGCAACAGTTTGCAACCCAAATTTTACGGCGAGTTGCTCCATTTAATTGGTTTAACCGAAGTTAAGGAAGGTAGCAAAAAGCTCATCCAAAGAAAAAAAGAAGGACAGCGGGATTTAGGTTCTTTGTTGGAAAACACCATCATCGAACTAGATTCGCATGATAAAATAAGTCGGTTGCAAAAACCGACTGCCTTTGGCGATAATTACCAGCAACGCCTGTTTAACGTAGCTTTAGAACTGGTAATTACTTGGGTTAACCGTGTTTTGTTTTTGAAACTGCTGGAAGCTCAGTTGGTAAGCTACCACAAAGGCGCAAAAGAATATCGGTTTTTAAACACCCAAAAAATAAAAGATTTTGATGATTTAGATAAACTGTTTTTTAGGGTTTTGGCCAAAAAGCCAGAAGACAGAAACGAGTTGGTGCAACAGCTTTTTGGCAACGTACCTTATTTGAATTCCTCTTTATTTGAACCGACGGAGCTAGAACATGAAACGCTTTTTATTCACGGTTTGGAGGATAGGGTTGCTTTGCCCGTGATTTCGTCCACGGTTTTAAAAGATGCCAATGGTAAAACTTTAAAGGGCAGTTTGCACACCATTGATTATCTGTTTGCTTTTTTAGATGCGTATGATTTTAGTAGCGAAGGCGCTGCGGATATCCAAGAGGACAATAAAACGCTGATTAATGCTTCTGTTTTAGGGTTGATTTTCGAAAAGATTAACGGTTATAAGGACGGTTCTTTTTTTACGCCGGGTTTTATTACCATGTACATGTGCCGGGAAACCATTCGCAGGGCGGTGGTGCAAAAGTTTAACGATGCAAAAGGCTGGGATATACAGGATTATAGCGAGTTGTACAACAAGATTGAGGACACTGTGGAAGCCAACACGCTCATAAACAGTCTTAAAATTTGTGACCCAGCCGTTGGTTCTGGGCATTTTTTAGTTTCTGCGTTGAACGAGTTGATTGCCATAAAAAGTGATCTGAATATTTTATGCGATAGGCAGGGGAGGCGTTTGCGAGATTACCACGTTTTGGTGGAAAACGATGAGCTGATGGTTACCGATGAAGAGGGCGAACCGTTTGAATACAATCCCAACAACAAGGAAAGCCAACGCATCCAAGAAACGCTTTTCCACGAGAAACAAACCATTATAGAAAACTGTCTTTTTGGGGTGGATATTAACCCGAACTCGGTTAAAATTTGTCGACTGCGATTATGGATAGAACTGCTGAAAAATGCCTATTACAGAGAAGCAGAAAGCCAAAAGCTTAATGCGGAAGGCGAAAACCCGGGTAATATTAAAGCTTCGGCTTTAAGTCTTGAGCGGTCTTTGGAGACTTTGCCAAACATTGATATCAATATAAAAACTGGTAATTCTTTAATAAGCCGGTTTGCTTTGGATGCCGATTTAAAACAGGCGCTAAAAAAGAGCAAGTTTAGCATTGATGCTTATAAAATAGCGGTACAAACTTATCGCAACGCAAAAGACAAAGAACAGAAACGCGAGATGGAAACGCTGATTAGCACCATCAAAAGTGATTTTAGAAGTGAAATTAGCAGGAGCGACCCAAAGCTTTTGAAGCTGAGCAAATTAGGTGGCGAGCTTTTTAACCTGACCAACCAACAGCAACTCTTCGGCGAAAGCAAAAGTGAAGCAAAAGCCCGTAAAGCAAAAACTGAAAAGCTAGAAAAGGAAGTGAACAGCCTTTCGGCCGAGGTAGAAGAAATAAAAAGTAACAAAATCTACGAAAATGCTTTTGAATGGCGTTTCGAGTTTCCAGATGTGTTAAACGATGATGGAGATTTTATTGGTTTTGATGTGGTTATTGGGAATCCGCCTTAT
>JBBSTQ010000092.1:0-10399 GCA_038235745.1 Sphingobacteriales bacterium | reverse complement strand
TGGAGATTCGGCACCAAGAAATCTTGCGAGCAATTCTTCAAGACCGAGTAGAGGCGATAGTGGCGATAATAGAAGTGTGAATTCAACAGACATAAGTGGCTCAACTTCATCTTCTATAAGACCTGAACGTTCTGGCGTGAGCCGTTCTGATGCAGATCGTTCTGATAGCAGAAACTCAAATGGCTCAACTACGCGTTCTGATGTTGATAGAAGTTCAAGTAGCAACAGACCAGAACGTAGCGACGTACCAAGATCTAGCGAGACAAATAGAACGGAAGCTACAAGAAGTAGCGCACCTTCGACTTCGCCACAAAGAAGTGAAGCACAAAGTAGCCGCCCAGAAAGAGTAGAGCGAAGTGCACCAGCTCCAAGAATGGAAACTCAAAGGAGTAGTGCGCCATCTCCTTCTCCACAAAGAAATGAAGCACCTGCGCCAAGTAGTCGCCCACAAAGAGTTGAGCGAAGTGAGCCAGCACCACGAACGCAAAGTAGTTCTCCAAGTAGAAGTGAAGAACGTTCAAGCTCTCCTTCTTCTTCCGGTTCTCGTTCTTCATATCCTTCTTCCAGAGACGGCGGAAGTGGCAGACCGAGTAGATAATAAAGATAGTTTTTGATTCAGTTTTAATCCGATTTTGAACATTAAGAGGTTCAAAATCGGATTTTTTTGTTTTCATATTGGCAAGCTAACAGTTGCCACTGAAATCGATTTTCGACACTTAAAAAAGTTCAACAAAAGGTAAGTCAAATGCATCCGCTACCCCTTTATAAACTACTTTGCCTACCACTATGTTCAATCCTTTTCTAAGTTCGTCATTTTCTGTACAGGCCACTCGCCAACCTTTGTTTGCCAGTTGCAAAGCGTAGGGCAACGTGGCGTTTGTTAAAGCCATTGTAGAAGTGTAAGGCACTGCCCCCGGCATATTTGAAACACAATAATGCACTACTCCGTCAATTATATAGATAGGGTCCTCATGTGTAGTGGGTTTGCATGTTTCAATGCAACCGCCTTGGTCAACCGCCACATCAACCAGTACAGTGCCTGGCCTCATCAGTTTAAGCATGTCTTTGGTTATTAAATGCGGTGCTTTACCTCCTGGAATTAGCACTGCCCCAATAATTAAGTCTGCAGTTTTAATAGTTTCTTCAATCTGGTAATGGTTTGCAACTACCGTATCAACATTTGCCGGTAAAACATCGTTTAAATAGCGCAAACGCTTTAAATTGACGTCCATAATGGTAACGTTTGCGCCCAAACCTGCAGCCATTTTTGCTGCTTCTGTTCCAACAATTCCTCCGCCTAAAATTAAAACATTAGCGGGTTTAACACCGGCAACACCACCTAATAGCACACCTCTACCGCCGGTAGGCTTGCCCAAATATTTAGCACCTTCTTGAATAGCCATTCTCCCTGCCACCTCAGACATTGGAATTAAAAGAGGTAAAGATTTATCGTCAGCTTCTACAGTTTCGTAAGCTAGGCAAACTGCTTTTCTTGCAACCATAGCTTCCGTTAACGGTCTGGATGAAGCGAAATGGAAGTAGGTAAATACTAACTGGTTTTCTTTGATTAAATCGTATTCCTCTTTAATGGGTTCTTTAACTTTACAGATCATCTCTGCAACACTATAAACCTCTTCTATGGTTTCTAATATTTCGGCACCAGCTAGCTGATATTCCTCATCGGAAAAGCCACTTCCTTCGCCGGCACTTTTTTGCACAAAAACGCTGTGGTTTTGGTTAACGAAACTTTTGACACCAGCTGGCGTCATCGCTACACGGCTTTCGTTGTTTTTTATTTCTTTAGGAATGCCTACTATCATTGATTGCTATTTAGTGAGGCAAACTTATTACAAAGAAATTATTTTTGATTAGCACAGAAAAAATAAGAATATATAGTTACTTTTCGGTCTGTTTTCAAGAAAAAACAAGAGCTATGTAAAGCCGTTTTAGTCTTAGATAGAAAATTTTTCTAAACACCATTTTATGATTGATCAAACGGACATCAAAATATTGAGGCTTTTGCAAGAAAATGCGCAACTAACTTTCAAAGAGATCTCGCAAAAGATTAATTTATCGTTAACTCCAGTCCACGATCGTATCAAAAAAATGGAAAGACAGGGTGTTATTGAGAAATATGTAACGCTGATTAATAAGAGCGTGGTTGGTGCCAATCTGGTCGTTTTTTGTAACATCACTTTGGATAAGCAAACGAAATCTAACTTTTCGGATTTTGAAGAAAGCATTTTGAAATTTCCGGAGGTGGTGGAATGCCATGTGGTATCTGGCGGTTATGATTATTTATTGAAAGTGCTGAGTAAGGACATGGAAAGCTACAACACCTTTTATCAACAAAAACTGGCCGTTTTACCCACAGTAGCGCATATTCACAGCACTTTTGTGATGTCCGAAATTAAGAATACGACGTTGTTACCTATTTAAGGGATTCAGTTTTATTTTGATTGAGGGCGCTAAACTGATTGGTTTATTTTATTGAGCGTAAGCTATTTAAAAGCGCAACTATCTTGATGGACGTGAATATTCTGTTTTGGATAAACCTGTTTTACCGATGCGTTATTAAGCTTTCTCAGCTTTTGCTAGCTGAACGCAGCTGGTACATAGCCCATAAACTACAAGGTTTACGCTCTCAGTAACATAACCTTTCGGCATGTTAAAATCAGGAATTTTTAATTCATCTAAACAATAAACATTTAAACAAGTGGTACAATTAAAGTGAACGTGTTCATCATGGTGTTCATGCGCTTTGCAGTCAGAGGAACACATGGCGTAATTTGCAGTCCCGTTTAAATTTAAAACTTTATGTATAATGCCTTTTTCTTCAAATGTGGCTAAGGTTCTATAAAGTGTTACCCGATCCACTGCTTTTCCTAGCATCTCTTCCAAGTCGGGTTGTGAAATTGCTGATTCTCGAGATTTTAAGATTTGAAGAACGGTAATGCGAGTACTAGTCTTTTTTAACTGGTTCTTTTCTAGTAACTCGATAAATTGTTGGTTATTATTCACTTTACAAAAGTATAATAATTTTTAGTGCTTTTTTATGGGATGATGTCAAAATACATCAGCATAAAAAAAATAATTTGGTTTGTTTAAATATTAAATGCAACTTTGATGCGTTTTGAAGAAGTCACTAAAATCCACTTTAATTTTGTTTTACAGATCTTATGCTGTAGCACTAATCTTGGTATTGGTATCTTCTCATTTTATACAAGCATTCCACCAGCATTATCACTTTTATACAAATTCTTCAGACATTCAAGAAGTAGTTGCGTATGAAAAATGTGATGTTTGTTCATACGTTTCGCATATAAATGGTAAGCAATTAAATAACTTTGATACTGTAACGTTTACTTTTTATCCGCAAAGATGGGTGGTGGTAAGTTACGAAATCGAAAACAGTTACTTTAATAGTTATCTGTTTCATTTTTCCAATAAAGGGCCTCCATTTCTGGTTTAATACCTCAAAAACTGAATAGGTAAGTGTCAAGCTTGTTCTTTGAGTGTAGTCCGTTTGCTGGCTAACCTCAACAATTCATCCTAATTTATATCAATAAAATTATTTGTCTTTTGATGAAAAGAACAATAATGTTATGGTTTGTGTTGGCCTATTTAAATGGTTACGGGCAAATCAAAACAGACAGTTTAAACAGTAAACTTAATTCTATTCAGAACCTTAACGCCGTTGGTATAACTAGCAATGCTTTAAAATTTCTAAGAGAAGCTCCAGGTAATGTTACAGTGGTTGATGTGAAGCCCTACTATAATTCTAATATTACTGCGGTTCAGCTACTAAGACAAACCTCGGGAATTAAGGTAAAGCAAGATGGCGGGTATGGCTCTAGGGTTGATTTCTTCATAAATGGAAGTACTGGCAAACAAATCAAGTTTTTTCTGGACGGATTGCCCTTAGATAACCTTGGCGAAACGCAGGGAATAAATAATTTACCGCTTGAGCAGATAGAACGAATTGAGGTTTACAAAGGTGTACTTCCTGTTGAACTGGGTGTGGATGCATTAGGTGGGGCTATAAACATTGTAACCCGAAAAGAAAAATTGGATTTTGTGGATGCCTCATATGCTATTGGTTCATTTTCTACCCATCGTATAAATATTGCTGCAAAAAAGTATTGGAATAACAAGTTCTTCGTCAATTTGCAACTCGGAGGTGGATACTCAAAGAACAATTATATGGTATCCGTAGGAGTGCCCAATAGCAACTTCAATTTAGATACGGTAAAAGTAAGACGATTTCATGACAGGTATCAAAACTATGTAACAAAAGCTGAATTTGGCATCGTCAACATGCGTATGGCAGACCAGTTCACTGTAACTTTTAGTAAAAGTGGTTTGGACAAACAAATCCAACACAACGTTATTATGGCTCAGCCTTATGGCGAACCTACTTATCAAGAAGATCTTAGTAACGCCTTATTAAAATACACTAAGAACGATGTAATTAAAGGGTTCAATCTATCTTCGCTATTGTCATACAATTATCTAGAAGGCTTGTTTATTGACACCAGCAAATTTGTATATAATTGGGATGGAAGAATTAATACAAATATACCTCCACGAGTGGTGGGCGCCGAAATGGGAGCCAAGAGGAATTTAACTACCTATACAAATTCGGTAATCCAGAAAAACATACTATCACATAGGTTCAACGATTTTAGTAAAGTCTCCTTCGTCAATACGCTTATGAATTCTCGGAGAATAGGCAACGACCCTTTTGCCTCGGCTTTGGGTGAAATAGATTATTTAGGCAAGCCTGCCTCTCTATTTAAAAATGTTAGTGGCTTGGGAATCGAAACCGATGTAGCTGCCGGCAAAATAAAATTAAGTTCTTCTGTAAAACACTTTTATGCAAATTCTAAGGGATTTTCTCTTGTTGGTGGTAATGCTTTACAGACTCAGCAAAGTAACTCTAATTTTTCGTACAACGCAGCATTTACTTACTCGTTTTTGAGCTCCTTTATTTTCAAAACTTCGTTTGAACGAGCCATAAGGTTACCTGGCGAAGATGAACTCTTTGGTAATTTGATGTTTATTCTACCCAATCCGAGTATCAAGCCAGAAAAAAGTATCAACCTAAACTCAAACCTTTTATATGGAGCGGAAAAATTCAGTTTTGATATAAGTGGATTTTTCAAAGATGCCTCAGATTTAATTTATTTGGAAGCTACAACTCAAGGCACGGCACTCTATAAAAACTTACTGGCTGCTAGAATAACAGGGCTAGAATCTAGCTTAGACTACCGACCATTAAATAGTTTCACGTTTAATGCGAATGCTACTTATCAAAATATATTAAACAGAGGCTTAGTTGAAGGAAGGGGATATGACCCAAAACAGTATTTTAACTCGAGACTGCCCAATACGCCATATTTTTTTGCTAATGCAGGAATAATTTTAAACAAAGCAGATTTATTTACTAAGGGCACTATGTGTAAAGTATGGCTAAATAGTTCTTATACCCATGAATACTTTTTAGGGTGGGAAGGAGACGGAGATAAGAATACAAAAAACCGCATACCTACTCAAATACTGAATAATGCTGGTGCGTCTTTTTCCCTTAATAAGCATCTTACAATCACCTTAGAAAGCTTTAATATAACCAATGATAAAACCTATGATAACTTCAGAGTACAATTACCCGGTAGGTCATTCAGCTTTAAAACAAGGTATTATATAAATAGAAATAAATTTTAATAATCAAACATAAAATAACAATGAAAAAGAAAATTAATTACGTTTTAATGCTTGCCGTATTATTAGGTACGCAAGCCTGTAAAAAAGACAAGAAAACTGAAGAACAGAATGCAAACTATGTTTTAAGTGTTACTGCGGGTGCATTCCCCGCTCAAAAGAGCTATTTGTTTAGCACAAAAGAATTTCCTGCCGGAAGCATCGGAACCAGTAATGCAAAAGAATCAGAAAGCTCGGCTTTCATTTTTAAATATGGTAAATACATTTACCAGAACAACTTTGCAACACCCGCTACACTTACAAAGTATGAATTTGGTGCTGATGGAAAACCAATTGAATTGGGTTCGTTTGTAATTCCTGGATTAAGAACCATAGGCGCAGTTGATTTTATAAGTGATACGGAAGCTTATGCAACGGTTGCCAGTAGTCGGGTTTCACCTCAACTCGTAAAGTTCAACCCGACAACTATGCAGGTAATTAAATTAATGGATTTAAGCCTTATAGCAAAATCTGATGCCAGAGATATCTTTTACATGGGTATTGTACATAGGGGCAATCATCTGTATATGGGCGTTAATTACCAAAAAGTGGGTGGTAATTTAGAAAACAAGGTATTTGTTGCGATTATTGACAGAACAACAGGAGCTGTAAAATTAATTTCTGACGACAGAAGTAATCAGATGTGGAATGGCGGCACAGAAGCCGGTTTTTCTCCTAATAGTTTGATTAAAGACAGCAATGATGACATTTACGTTATGGGTTACGCTACAAACGGTAAGCCAGGCGGAGTTTTAAGAATTAAAAATAACGAAACAGATTTTGACCCTACCTACTTTTTTAATTTAAGTACTACCATTGGAAAACCATGTTTAGGATTAATGCATTTAGGAAACGGGCAGACATTTACGGTGGGCTATGATGAGGCATTCGCTTATCCGTTTGATTTCAACCCGAACGATAACTTCAATCCTTATGCTAGCGGACGTTACTATAAAATTGATTTAGTAAATAAGACAACATCAGGATTAGTCTCTGCGGAAATGCCTAAAATGTTTGGAAACAAAGCTTTTGTTACCAAGCTTAATGGAGACAGCAAAATTTACTTTAACGTAGCTGAAGTTGGGAAAGGATCAGTTTACTCTTACCAAATAAGTAATGGAGCAGTTGCTAAAGAGTTCGAGTTAAACTCTGGCCCTTGCAACGGATTCGCAAAATTAAACTAATAGTGTTGGTTGATTGCTACAGAGGGCACAGGAGCTATCAACGCCCCTGCCTCTGTAGCTAATTTAAAATATTTAAAAGCGTTTAAAATATGTTAAAAGCCATAGAACTAGGTAAAACTTATCAAAAACACATTGCACTGAGCAATCTTAATCTGGAGATTAAGCAAGGCGAAATTTTTTGCCTTTTAGGAGCCAACGGTGCCGGAAAATCTACCACCATAAACTTGTTTTTAAACTTTATAAAGGCAAGCACAGGTACTGCTTACATAAATTCCTTGGATGTAAATGTTAACCCTATTGAAACAAAAAAACACCTTACCTACATTCCAGAAAACCTGATGCTTTATCCTTCTTTAACAGGTGTAGAAAACTTAGATTTTTTTTGCGGACTATCTGATAAAAACTTCAAAAAAGAAGAATTAGCGCATTTTTTAACGGAGGCAGGGTTACAGATAGATTTTTTTGGCAAACAGGTTTCTACCTACTCTAAAGGTATGCGGCAAAAAGTAGGGATTGCATTGGCCATTGCAAAAAATGCCAAAGTTTTGCTATTGGATGAGCCAACATCGGGCTTAGACCCAAAAGCGAGTAATGAGTTTTCTGAACTACTATTAAAAATGAAGCAAAGAGGGGTTGCCACTTTAATGGCTACACATGATTTATTTAGAGCCAAAGATACCGCAACCCATATTGGTATTATGAGGGAAGGAACATTGTTAGAAAGTTTTAAAGCAGATGACGTAAGTTTTGCTGAGCTGGAAAAACTTTATTTAAGGCACATGTACCAATAGTATTTAATGAAGTGTATTTTAATATTTTTCTTGAGTTTATTTCTCGTTTTTATCCAAAGAAACCTTGCGTTTTCGCAAGAAAAAACACCTATAATTATTGCCGGTTTAGTTAAAGATGATACTGGCGCAATAGCGTTTGCCCAAATCACTATTGTAAATGCGATAGATACATTAGCTCAAAAACAGGTTTCAAGCAATACGGATGGTGTATTTAGCTTTACGATGGCGCCAGGCGACTATTTTTTGAAAATTGCTGCTTTTGGGCGTCATAACTACCAATCTGCAGTTTTTAAGGTACAAGATACCCCTCTAAAAATGGTGCTCCCGGCAATCACGCTGTCTCCATCATCACAACAATTAAATGAAGTGGTGGTTAAAGGTCAATCAAACCCCTTTGAAGTTAGAAACGGAAAACTGGTTTTTAATGTTTCCAAAAGCATTACAGCGCCAGGTAGCTCGGCGTTAGAGTTATTGCGTAAAACGCCGGGAGTTGCGCTAGACCAAAACGAACAACTTTTGATGAAAGGCTCAGCCGTTAGCACCGTTTTGATTGACGGAAAGGCCACCTATTTATCTCCTGCGCAATTAAGCGCCATGCTAAAAGGAATGAGCGCCACCAATATAGATCGTATTGAAGTAAGCGATGTGCCTACTGCCGAGTTTGATGCTGCCGGAAGTTCTGGTGTAATCAACATCATCACAAAAAAAAGCATTAAAACAGGTTATGCCTTAGATTTTACTACCAAGATAGCAAAGGGTGTTTATTTTTTGAACGGGCATAACGTTAGTGGCAACATCAAAACAAATAAGTTTAATATTTTCGGAAACCTTGGTTATGATTACCGTCCGGTACTATCTGAGCGAAGCGGAACACAATTAAGGGTTTTAAACAACGAAAGTTTGCTGTACCAAAGAACCATCAATGATAACATGACTTCAAATTATTACAGCTATAAAGTTGGGGCAGATTATTACCTGAATAAAAATGCAGAACTCGGTTTTGTTTACAATGGATATATAGATGATTGGAGACGAAACGCTTCCGGGCCAACCGTAATTTTAAAAGATAATAACCCCCAATCAATCGTGAAAAATCAAAACAGTTTAAAAGAACCTTACTATAACAATGGCTTCAATATAAATTATAGTTTAAAATTAGACACCTTTGGGAGTACATTAAAGGGAAACGCCGACTATGTTTCTTACCTGAACAATTCCGACGGGTTTATTGCCAACTCTTGGACAGACTTCAACGGCAATGAAGTGCAGCCGTATCAGCAATTAAATTTTCATCAACCCAGTAATATCTCCATTAAATCCCTAAAAGGTGATTATAACTTGATGAGGAAAAAACTGAATGTTAAAACCGGTTTAAAATTTGCCGATGTTACGATAGATAACAACTTTAGGTACGATTCTTTAATTAACAACAACCTGGAATTTGCGCCCTCACTAAGTGATAACTTTGTTTACAACGAGAAAATAACTGCCGCTTATTTATCAACTGAAAAAAAATGGGCAAAAACCACTTTAAACGCAGGTTTAAGGCTAGAATTTACCCAAACAGATGCAAACTCTATTAACACTGGCATCCGTAATAAAAGAAATTACTTAAATCTTTTCCCATCAATAACTCTAGAAAACAAACTTGATGAAGATAATAGAATAGGGTTTTCTATAAGCCGAAGGATTAACAGGCCAGTTTATAGTAGCCTTAACCCCGTGAGGTATTTTTCTGATAAATATGCCTATTATGAAGGAAACCCCAATTTACGGCCAGAGCTAGCCTGGGTAACTGCTTTAACTTACACTTTTAAAGAGAATTATATTGCTACGCTAACCTATAACCGCTCGTCAAATTTTATATCGCAAAGTGCTGTTTTAAATGATGAAACCGGAATTTTAGTAACCAGTAACATCAACTTTAAAAACCGATCGCGATTAAATTTATTACTCATCAACTCTTTTGACGTATTTGCTTTTTGGAAAACCAACAACAGCATTGATGTTGGGTATAACAAGTACCCTTTGCAACAGAAAGAAGGCTTTAAAAATGTGAGCAAAGTAGCCGTAGATTTAAGAACCACCAATAACTTTACCTTAACAAATGATCTTTTTGCAGAGCTTTCTGCAAACTATACATCGCCTACTTTAAACGGGGTATATGTTCATAAACATTATTTTTCTGTTGATGCGGGTGTAAAAAGAAATCTGTTGAATAATAGGTTAACCATCAATTTAAATGCTACCGATATTTTTAGAACCATCCGTTACCAGGGCTACACCATCACCAATTTAGCAAATAACCAGTACAGCACAAAACCAGATACACGCAGGTTAAATTTAAGCTTGGTTTACCATTTAGGTGGCAAACTAAATAAATCAAAAAGCCAGCATACAGAAGAGCAAGAGCGATTATAAAATTAACAGTAATAGAGATATAAAAATGAAAAAACATTTAGCCATTATTATAAAAAAAGAGCTATTGGTTTCTTTTAGGAGCAAGCAGCTACACCTTATTTTTGTAATTATCAGTATTTTACTGCTCACTGCTGGTGTTGGGGGCTACCTTAATTATAGTATTCAAAAAGAACAAATAGCGCATGCCAAACATGAAAAACGAGAACAATGGTTACATCAGGGAGATAAAAACCCGCACATTGC
>JBBSTQ010000091.1:0-10427 GCA_038235745.1 Sphingobacteriales bacterium | reverse complement strand
CTTGCTAAAATGTCATAACTTTCTTTAAAAACCACCCATTGCTGTCCTTTCAAAATATAGTCTCTAAGTAAGCCTAACTTTTCTGCTTTAAACTGAAAAGGCGTATTATTCAAAATTTGGTTCCATTTTATCAAATCTTCTAAATAAGAAAGCCCATAGTTTCCAAACTGTAATTGTGCACCATGTTCGTGGTAAGAAAAATCCTTTTGTAAACCTACGCCGTCAGAGAATTCAAGCTCTCCTTGTAAAGCATTACTCGCAATTTTGACCGAATCTGTCTTTCGTAAAATTAAAGACCTAAGCATCACGTTTGCAGACAGCCAAACCTTATTTTGACCGTCCATATAAATTTTAGCCCGATTCATTATCTCCACGGCTTCGTTAATCTGTTTTTTACTGAGTTCTGGTTCCATTAAAATAACAATCGGTGCTAACAATTCTGGGACACCGATAAATTGATCCCACCAGTTTGTACTTAAAAAATCGTTTTTTAACCAATAATTTAATGAGAGCTGGATTTTATCTCCCACCTCTTTTTGATTGTAATATTTTGAGTCTTTGTTTTTGTAGGTTCTCGTCAATAACTGCACATGCTCTAAATGTTCTTTGGTTTGCCACTTGCCCCTTCTTGGGTCATTATAGTTTACATCTGCCCAGGCACCTTCTAGTGTAATACTCGCTAAAAGTTCTGCGACATCCGCTTCTTTTATCGGTAGCGAAGAAAAATAACTAACGACGTTGGCGTGTAATTGCTTTAAAGAATCTGGATAGGTTACTGTTGAATTGGATGCCCGAGAAACTGCCGTGTTGTTGTCTTTAACTAATGTTTTGCAAGCGAATAGCATAGTAGAAAATGCTAAAAGTATCGTTAACCTAATGCCCAATGAAGTCATGTTTTTCAAATGTATTTTCATTTTTTATTTTATTTGTAGGTGTGCATTTTTTAAACTAATGCAAATGAGTAAACTCACGGTTTTTCCTAAACAGCTCAACTAAGTTGTGTTTAAATAATTTTCAAATCCTCATTTGCGCCTTAAACCCAAAGTTTTGTCAACCCAGACGTATTACCCAAATATGGGTCTGATGTAGGTACAACTAAGTTTCTAAGATTATTATCAGCTTCTGGTCTTTCGCCTTTTAATCCTTTTTTAAGATCCCAATCGTTGCCGTTAAAGTAAGCACCCACAACTCCAAGATCATCACTCTCCACATTTTTATGCCCCACACCGGCTGGAATCACAAAGATATCGCCTGCCACAACTTTAACTATTTTACCTTTTTCGCCACCAAGGTGTACGGATGCGCTGCCACGATAAATTCCTAAAACCTCATGTGCGGTACTGTGGTAATGGTGAAAAGAATAAATTCCGTTGCGCCAAGAATTTGTCCAGTTGTTAGCTTCAAATTTTTCTATCAACCAAATGCTTGGGTGCTTGGTGTTTTGTGGGATTGCATTTCGGTACAGCAACAAAGGAAATTTGCTGTTTGGAATTTTGCCATCGTCATTAAAATGATAAACCGATGGTTTGGATTGAGCTTTTGCGAAACTCTTTAGACCAAGCATTGTGAAGGGAAAGACAAGTGCAAAATTCAGAATTTTTTTTCTGTCCATGGTAACCAATTTTAAGAATAAAAAGCGTCCAAAGTTTCTGAGAAAGGAACTTTGGACGCTTTAATAATACTAAGAAATATAACTCCTTTTCGTTCGGAGGTATGAGCTTTAATTAAGCTACCCTTTAAATTTTATCAACTATGGCAACCACCCTGGATTTTGACCCAGATTAGGATTTTCGCCTAAAATATTTAATGGGATTGGCCATAAATAGTGCTTAGTTTCATCAAACGTTGGTGTAGCCCAAGGTGTTCCTTTGTAAACGTCAATATATGGTTTGCCATCTACAATACTTGTTTGAACCTTTGCGCCCGGAAATCTTGCGATAGCCGCTGCGTCCCATAGCATACCTAAACTTGGATTCGCTAATTTTTTACCTTGTTTCCAGCGTCTTATATCATCGTATCTGAATCCTTCGCTAAAAAGCTCAATTCTACGCTCTCTTCTTATCTCAACCAATAAAGAAGAAATTCCTTCGGATGCATATTTAGGATCCATAGGCGGTGTAAGTGTCGTCATTTTTGGCATGCCTACCCTATCGCGAAGCTTATTTATACTTGCATCTAAATCTGCCAAAGTAATAGTGCCTAACTCTGCTTTTGCTTCTGCATAATTTAAAAATATCTCGCCCAGCCTAAACACAATGCCCGGTGTTTCTGCTTGGTTTTGAGCCAAGTGTCCCAAGTTATTATAAAACTTAATTACATGGTAACCTGTACTTGAGGGGTCGCCACCCGTGTTTGACATTCCTGTGATTCTAGGATAGACTGCACTAGAATTCTGGTTGTATTTATAGATCGTCGCATTATCTGCAGGATGCAGAACTGTTTGTCTTAAACGGGGGTCACGATTGACAAAAACGTCTTCTATCTTTGTGTTTGGTACAGTACGAGTTGAGAGGCCTGTTGGTAGTCCATCATCATACAAGTAATCTTCAATTGCATCTTTTGTCATCCCACCTGAATAATAAAGGTAGTACTTCATAATGTTGTTGTTTCTGATACCTGTTTCGTAACGTACCCAATGTATAACCTCTGGGTTGCCCGTCAAATCTTTCAAAACCCTGTGCGTAGCATTGTAAGTAAGGGTAGGAACTCCAGCTTTAAACAAAGAATATGGCCCGGTATCCATCAGGGTTTTAGATGCATCGGCAGCTGCTTGTATCCAAACATTAGCGTCTTTTCCACCATGGTATTTTCTCCAAGTACCTTCAAATAAACATAATCTGGATTTTAAAGCTAAGGCATCCCAATAATCCAACCTTCCAGGTGCTTTGCTATCGCCCCAGTTTTTAGGAAGGTTTGCCACCGCAAAATTAATGTCTTCCATCACCTTATCCATCACAAATTCTCTGGAATCTCTTTTGCCAAAAAGAATTTCAGTTTCATCGATTTTTAATTCATGATCTACCCACTGCATATCTCCAAACTTGGAAACTTTATCATAGTACCACCACGCCCTAAACATTCTTGCCTCACCAATATATTTGTTTTTGATGATATCTGCCACAGGCGAAGGCTTCATGTTGTCTAAACCTACGTTGATGGCTCTCAATAAATCAAAACTTTTATATCCGTAATCTTGTACACCATCGGGAATATGAATACCTGCTTTTACATCTTTGTAACGGTTTGCTCTTCCTTGGCCAGCCGGCGGCGCCATATTGTCTGAAAAACCGTCTACATAGGTATAACTAGCTCTTGTACTTGCAAATGCAGAAGAGTGCCCGAACAATAAGGCGGAGTTTTCATCATTTTTAGTTAGTTCGTAAAGTTTATTATTATAAACTGCTAAATCATTCTCTGTTTTCCAAAACGTTTCGTTACTTAACTCATCAAGCGGTAAACGATCTAAAAAATCGTCATTACAACCAACCATCAGTGATGTTGCTAACACGAGTAATCCTATTTTATTTATTATTGGTTTCATCCTGTATCTTTTTAAATTAACAATTAAAATGTCACTCTCAATCCTAAACTTGCACTGCGTTCAAAATAATATTGTTGACGCAAATTGTTATTGAAGGTTTGCTCTGGATCTAAAGTTTCACGTATTTTAGAATATTCCCATACATTTTGTCCGGACAAGTATATGGAAGCATTACTCATCCCAGCCTTAGCTACTAAGCTTTTTGGCAAATTATAATTGATGGTAACGTTTTTAAGTCGGATATAAGCAGCATTTTGTAAATAACGTGTTTGAGGAGTTATATTTCTTGTATTTACATCTCTTGGTCTTGCAAAATAAGCATTTGTGTTAGTTGGTGACCATGAATTATTAATAAAATCCTCTGTTACCAGACTACCGTTATAAGGCCAAAAAGAAGCATGTGGCCCTAAGTCAGGATAATAATCTCTTTTTAGAACTCCTTGGAAAAACATACTTACAGACAAGCCTTTGTATTCTACATTCGGTGTAAAACCGAAACTATATCTTGGTGTGGTATTTCCAATAACTTTTAAGTCTCCCACATCCAATTCACCAGTTTCAGTATTAATGGCCGAATTTCCTCTATTAACCTTTCCATCTCCGTTCAAATCTGCATATTGCATATCGCCTGCTTGGTAACCACTTGTACTTATCTGGGATTGATCTACAGCTGCTGCATCTGCATCGGTAGCAAACAAACCAACACTTGTTAAGCCCCAAATTTCTCCGATGTTTTTACCTTCATAAAAACCATTTATACTTGGGTTTAAACCTTGATATTTTGTAATTTTTGTTTGATTATCAGAAAGGTTAAAACCGACACCATACTTCCAGTCCTTGTTAATGGCATCTCTCCAATTGATAAGTAGTTCCCATCCTTTGGTTTCTAAATCTGCACCGTTTTCTAAAGGTTCGGTAGCACCTAAAATTGCCGGTAAGTTAACCCTTAACAACATATCTTTGGTTGCCCTAGTGTAAGCATCGGCTGTTAAGCTTAATCTGTTCTTTAGAAAAGATGCATCTAAACCTACGTTTGTAGAGTTTACAGATTCCCAAGTTAAACTTGGGCTAACTAATCCTGCTGGTGACACTGTTGGCAAGGCGCCACTGCCCAACGTATATTGTGCTATTCCTCCAGATAACGAAGGTACATAAGGATAATAAAGTTGGTTGTTATTTAATGTAATTATTTGGTTTCCTAATTCGCCGTAAGATGCTCTCAGTTTTAAATCAGATAACCAATTTTTTGTGCTTTTCATAAATGACTCTTCAGAAATTCTCCAACCTAATGAAGCTGATGGGAAAAATCCGAAACGATCATTTTTCGGGAAACGACTTGTACCATCATTTCTGCCACTCACCTCTACTAAATACTTTCCTTTATAATCGTAGTTAAATCTAAAGAAAGCACCACGCAAACCGAAGTCTGAACGCCCACCACTAACGGTTTGCGTTCCAGTTGTTACATTAATATCAGTAACTCCAGGAGTAATTAAATTATCTGCCCTGCCTTGCAACCTCTTGGTTCTCAACTCTTCTTGGTTGAAACCTGCTAACAATTTAAAGTTATTGTCCTTTATTTTATCGTAAGTGTACTCGCCAAAAACGTTGAACGCAAAATATTGGTTAAACTGGTTTCTATTTAATATGAAATCATTAACGCTATCACCACTACCAAGTTTCAAGGTGTTCAAATCAATACCGGTATGAAACGCATCGCCCTGGATAACATTAATTCTACTGGCTACATTTTCTACGTTTTGAGAAAAAGAGTTATAAGAAAAGTCACCTTTAAGGATTAAACCCTTGAGTGGCTTAACTGTGACACCTTGGGTAAACCATGTATCGTTTTTGATTTCAACGTCTCTACCACCCTGCTCTAAATAAGGCAAAGTGTTTTGAAAACCGAAGGACTTACCTATAAAACTTTCATAAGTATCGCGATCACCTGCTACTTTGTAAAAAGGTAGATCTGGAAAAACCAACGGTGCAATAGGAAGCGCTCTATTTACACTATTGATACTGGTATCAAACGAGTAGTTATGAGGCTCGTTGTTGGTGGTGTTTGAATAAATGATTTTAGTATTTAAACTAAGCCATTCTTTTACTTTAAAATCTGTACTTAGCAAACCATTGTAACGGTTAAAGTTCTGGTTTTTTTCATCATTGGCTAAATAACCTTTTTTACCTAAATAACCGAAAGATGCATAATATGAAGCCGCATCAGACGCACCAGAAACAGAAAAATCATATTTTCTTTGTGGTGAAACATCAGTAACAACTTTGTTTTGGTAATCGTTAAAACCGTTGTAATACAAAATGTTATTCCTTACCGACCACGCATTAGTTAATGAAGGGTCTTGAGAATACCTTAGTGCATCTGCAATTCTGTTTGAATCATAAACTTGGGTAACGCCGTTTAAAGCTGCAACATCATTTTGATTACTCATGTACCTGAAAGGATCAGTTACTGGGTCTATCAGAAAAATTGGAGTGCTTGCAGTCTGTTCTGTACTCAAATTAATATTTGGTTTGCCTTGCTTACCTTTTTTAGTAGTTACTAAGATTACTCCAAATGCCGCTCTTGCACCGTAAATTGCTGCAGCCGACGCATCTTTTAAGACAGTTATACTAGCAATGTCATTTGGGTTAATTTGGTTGATATCCATCGGTACGTTATCTACCAAAATAAGCGGAGAACCACCGTTGATGGATTCGTAACCTCTAATGTTGAAATCAACACTTTGTGATGGATCTCCACTTGTTAAAGTTACGTTTAAACCTGGCAACACGCCTTGTAAGCCCTGCCCTACCGTTGCAATTGCTCGGTTTTCAAGCACCTCGCCTGAAACTGTACCTACTGCACCTGTTAGGTTAACCTTTTTTGTTGTTCCGTAACCTACTACCACAACCTCATCTAAAGCTTCGTTGCTTTCTGCCAGATTGATGGTTAATGTAGATGAGTTGCCAATTGTTTGAACCTGAGAAGTGTACCCTAGAGAAGAAAAAGTTAAGGTTTTAGACCCTGCTAACATTTTGATTTCAAACGTACCAGATCCGTTGGTAAGCGTTTGGTTTTTGGTACCGGTTTGCGAAACCAACACACCTGGAACTGGGTTTTTACTAGCATCGTATACTACGCCTGTAATTGTTTTTTCTTGAGCAATGGCCCATGTAGAGAAAACGAACATCACAGAGAATAGCACACAAGTCAAAATTTTTGAATAGTGGTTTTTCATGAAATTAATTTTAGTTTATAAATTGGTTAATTATTGGTAATGGCAATGTTACAAAACTACATTCAATTGACTATCCTGTACTATGCTGTTATATCCCGTAGAATTGATTTTAACTGCAACACAAACAACGACTAAGACCCGCTAACGTTGTAATCATCACCATTTGCTCTCAAAAAAAATCTATTTTTTTATTAATATTTTTCAAAATGTTCACAAATTCGAATTGTGGTTGAACCGGATTGTCTTTTGTTTAAAAGGGATTTTTCATCAACCAATTTATTAAACCCACCCTCACTACGGTAGCAAACTTAAGCCCAATAGAAACTTCTAAAGAAAAGGAAAGTCTGGAATTACCAGTCGTAACTTTAGAGAGCCCACGTGTAATTCTACTCCGTATACCCGAAGCATCAGGACAGTTCAGGATGGTTAAAAAAGATATTTAGCTTAAATTTACAAGACGTAAGTAAGCTATTAACTATATTAAAAAAAAATAACTACCAGTAACACCATGAAGTCACTTTACAAAACCATTTTATTCGCATTTCTAATTAGCATTTTTTCACAATCGCAAGCTCAAGTCTATAGCGAGTTATGGGGTGTGTCGGGAGAAAAATTTATCCCAGCAGGCAGGTTACCGGATTTTTCTTTTGCGGGTTACAAAACCGGCACAGAACCTATCCCTAATTTTCCTGTTAAAGCGACACTGGGAGAGAATGGTGCATTACCTAATGATGGTGTGGATGACGCAACTGAATTACAAGGATTAATAGACAACTTGGTAACCCCGGGTACAATTATAATCCCTGCCGGCAAATGGGACATTGGCAAGCGTATTACTATTACCAAATCAGGTGTGGTAATAAAGGGTGCAGCCGGCGCAGAGTTTTATATGCCTAATCCCTTAAAAACAATTGACGAAGCTAATGGGGTATCTACATTAAAGTATGATTTTAATCAAGCTTTCTTTAATTTAAGAGGGAGCATAATGGAATCTGCAAACGCATCAGTTTCTGTAGTTGCCAACGCAGCTCAAGGAGTTAAGCTATTGAAGCTTTCCTCTACCGCAAATATCGCTATAGGCGATTGGGTAAAAATAACGCAAGTAGATGACGCTACCGAAAGTATGTACCAATATATAAATAATGTCGAAACTACACGATCTTTCTATCAAAACCCACCGACAGATAATATTTTGCTTGACCCTAAATTTTTCACATTTTATACTAAGGTGACCGACATTAATGGAGATTTCATTGCTATCGATAGACATTTACCTATAAAAATGGAAACTAAATGGACTCCGAAAGTTGTGGTGCTAGATATGGACGGTACTACTCAAAATATTGGTATAGAAAATATTACTTTCCGGATGAACGGAGAGCAATGGGGTGGACACTTTAAAAATGTGGGCTCCAGCGCTATTGGGATGAGCGGTTTGATGAACTGTTGGATAAAAGATGTTAATATTATTGACTCAGACCTTGGAATAAACTGCGGAAATATAGCTTTTTGTACCATAACTGGTGTTAATTTTCCTATCGGTTTAAGAACAGGTAGCGAAGTTGGACACCACGCAATTTGGTTTGTTTCGAGTTCCCGCGACAATTTAATTACAGATTTCAAATTAGATGTTCATTATTTACATGACTTATCGGTAGAATCTCACTCAACTCAAAATGTTTTTAGCAATAGCAGTGGTATAAAAATCAACTTTGACCATCACAGGGGCGCTCCGTTTGCAAACTTATTTACAAATATTAATGTAGGAAATGCAAATGGTTATCTAGCTAGTAGTGGTTCATTTTTTAGAGGGCCACATACTGGCATATACACTACACTTTGGAATCTTCAAAGAACAAGTGGTGGATTTGGAACACTCCCCTCTAGCTCAAACTCGGCTCAAAATACGCCCGGTGGTTCACCTGCCCCAGATTGGTTTTTTATGAATGCAATTGGATTAAATGGCGTTTCAAGGGCTAATGATAGAAACCATTATGTAGAATTTACAAGTGGAGAAAATTTAGGTACACCCAATTTACACGAAGCGCAGTTCGCTAGACGATTATCTGCTCCTCCGGTAGACCCAATAGACCCCGCAACACTTCCAACAGATTCCACTTATGATACTCCTCAATTTTTTTCAAATACAGTACCTCCAAACCAAAAATCATTGACCATTGAACTTTGGGGTGGCGGTGGTAGTGGCGGGGGAAGCAACCTCAGCGATGCGACACGCCCCAATGAAGAGTGTGGTGGCGGTGGCGGAGGCGGCTATTCTAAAATAACCATCAGTGTTACTCCTGGAGATGTTTATATCGGTTCTGTTGGAGGCGGTGGCGCTTCAAGAGTTAGGGGCGATGGGAATTCTGGGTCAGAATCAGCTGTGACTGGCCCTAATTTACCATCTTCTTTTAACGCTGGCGGCGGAAAAGGCGGCAAAGCAGGGCCTTCTGGCGATGGAGGTGCCGGGGGAGATGGCACAATTGCAGGAAACGACGGTGGAAAAGGAAATCAAATTTTAAAAACGAGTGGCGCTGGTGGCAAGGGAGCAAATGGCGGAGATGGCGGTGCGGCGATAGTGAATGACGGGCTTAATAACCAGGTGGGCGAAAGTGGCACAGCACCAGGAGGCGGTGGTAGTGGAGCAATAGCTAACTTAGCTAACTCTGGAAATAAATTTGCAAAGGCAGGTGGCGCTGGTGCAAGCGGAAAAGCAATATTCACTTATTTTGAAGCTTCCCTTCCTGTATCGCTTATTTCGTTTGACGCTTCGGCGGTCAGCAATGGCGCAAAATTAACTTGGCAAACTGCTTCAGAAGCTAATAATAACAGATTCGAGATTTTACGTTCAACGGATAACAAAACTTACGTGAATGTTGCAACTGTTGAAGGCAAGGGAACCACGTCGGCAAACTCTTCTTATTCTGTTTATGACGCGAACCCAGAAAACGGTGTAAATTATTATAAGTTGGTGCAGATTGATAACGATGGAACAACAAAAGAGCTAGCAATAAAGTCGGTTAGATTTTCTTTAGAAAAAGCATCTGCTTTAAGCGTTTATCCTAACCCTGCAAACGGTATCTTAAATTTGGTTTATAATAATAGCGGTACTGCAACAACAGCTAAGCTAAACTTAGTTGGCATAAGTGGCAACGTTGTATTAACTAAACAATTGAGGTTAGAAAAAGGTGTAAATTCTTTCAAAATAGATGTAAGTACAGTAAAGGTGGCTTCCTATATTGTATCGGTAAGTACCGGAAACGGACAAGAAAGCATTAAAGTTTTGATAAACTAGGATTAAGCATTTTAGAATAAAAATGGGGGCAAAAATAAATTTTGCACTCATTTTTTTTTTGGCTTTGGTTAATTAGAATATATATTTTTTCGAACTTGATTATAAAGCAAAGCTCAAGATTATAAAAATGGAATACTCGGTAGTAAATACCCTAAAAAATCCTTAGTTTATATACCTATTTGCATAGCTTACATCATGATAGCTTTTAGTTAGGCTGTTTAAAGCTCTTAAAGCAATCGGTTGAAGTGATAGGTATCAGCTTTAGTTTTCAAATAAGTTGTCGAAATTTGACAATCAGAAATTTATCAAAAGTTGCTTATGGCCTATCTAGCGCAAGTCTTCCGAGCAGTGG
>JBBSTQ010000090.1:0-10438 GCA_038235745.1 Sphingobacteriales bacterium | reverse complement strand
GAACTGTGATCTAAAACAAGGATTGTCAGCAAAGCCATCGCCTAAGAATGTATCCAAACTGGAAGAAAATGTCAAGAATCACATGAATATGTTGATGGAAAACCCTAACAGGGTAGCCAAATATTTCAACCACCCAGATATCAAATATGCAGCATGAATTTATATCTATTAATTACCGTCGGGTTAATACCATCAAACCACCAATGATATGATAATTATAAATTAAGAATAAAATAAACGATAACAATTCTAACGAAACGGAAAGAAGTAAATAAATCCCTACACTTTTTCTAAATATTTTCATTTTTTCTTTAATTACAGTCCCCCCAAGTGTATTCATTTTGTTCCTTTGGTTCTTTTATTGCTGATCCGTTTTTTGTTTCAATATCAGCTTTCAGATTATCTATCCCCCCCTCGTTTAAGTGTTCCGCTAGGATCACTTAAATGATTTTTGAAAACCAAGGACTCTGTCCGGAATTATTCAGAACATTCTCTCAATTGGCAACAAACCCTCTTTATCTTCAAAATAGTGATAAGCACTGCTGTATTTGTACTGTTCAGGTTCAAATACAATTCCTGCTCTCTTTGGGTTTTCATGGATATAATCCAATTTCTGACGCATCATTTCTAATGTTATTAATTCTATCGGATGATTATCCTGTTGCCAAAATTGATAAACTTTATTATTGGTGTTTTTTGCCCAGGCCCTTTTAAACATCCATATCATCCCTGCCTGCGGCAGGCAGGCAATCTTTTCTACTTTCTTTTGGATTTTCCTCAATGGCTTTTATAATGGTTTTAGCCGTAAACTTTTTAAAATCCCTCAAAATATCAGCTTGTTTAACCCCTACTTTACAGGAGATGATCAAATGGATATGGTTGGTCATGATTACCCAAGCATGAAGTTTCAAACCTTTTTCTTCGATGCAGAACCTTAAGCTTTCTACTACAATTTCTTTGTAATCTTCCCTACTGAACGCGGCAATCCAATTTACTACGGAAAACGTAACAAAATGTGCATTTTCATTATCTCCAAAACGGTAACGTGTTGCCATAAATAAATATAAAATCCTTTCTCAAAATTATCATTTAAAGCCGGACACAGTCCTGAATTTCAAAAAAGATTTAAGTGGCCGCTGAAGTAGCGAACACTTAAACCAGAAAGGGACATAGTCTTGAATCTTCTAAAAAGATTTAAGTGACCGCTGAAATAGCGAACACTTAAACCAGTTGGGGACTCTGTCCAGAAATTGTTAGAAAAAACTTTCAATTGGCAACAAACCCCTTTTTTCAAAATTATCTTTTAACACCGGACACAGTCCTGAATTTTCTACAAAGATTTAAGTGACCGCTGAAATAGCGAACACTTAAACCAGTTGGGAATTAGCGAACACTTAAACCAGTTGGGGGGATCTCTCAATTAAAAACCATAATCTACGATTTCTATATTCTTAACTTTTTGCTTTTCAAAAAATTGCTGTACTTCTTTTGTCCATTGTCCTTTTGCTTCTCGCATAATAGGTTCAATAACATTCGGCTGTAAAGGAGGATTAAAAGAGATTACCATTACTATCGGTTCGTTCTTATTCTTGATCTTATTCGCAATTGTTACGTCATTGTAAAATTTAATAGATATATGTGAATAGACTGAATTAGGGGGATAACCTATACTTGATGTAAATTTATAAATAGGTATTTCGAGGTTGTCCAAAAAGTAACTCATCTCTTTATCTATATAAAATTTTCTGTTATTCAAAAAATTCTCATTAACGTATTTTACAGTATCTCTTTCATATTTTGAAAGAGGGATAAATTTAACACGTTGTAGGCTCATTTTCCGCTTATTAGTATTATTTAAGCAATTACATGCGGTTAACACACATGTTATTAACATTATATAAAAGTAGCTTTTCATTGTTTTAAGTTTAATTATGGACAATCTGATGCATTAAATGTAGTATTTCCATTTGAATCTGTTGATTTATCTACTCCAATTTTCTTGAAATCTGAATTAGTAGCAGGCGGACTTATTGGTGGTGCTTTTAATAAACTTATCCCTGAATCTTCTAATATAGCGGCTGTTGCTCTTTCAAATGCGTCTCTTGGAGAATAATTCATTTGATTTAAAAAATAATCGTATGAATTTTCAAAAATCTGACCTAATGCAGTTGTAGGATTCATATTATTAGTAACTGGATCAACAGCTCCATTCATTTGGTTATAAAAGGCAGTCATTTTAGATTGATCTGTTACCGTTATGGCATATTGTGTGCCATCATTTCCAACAACAAAAGAAGTATTCAAATTAGGAGGATCTCCAAAAAAGCTTATTTCAGCTAAACTAAAAATATCTGTAGCCGAAGGCGGATAGTTTGAGTTTGCATGAACATGGACATCTGCAATAGAATTCTGATAATTAGTGATATTAACAGAGTTAGGTGTACCTGTCTCAATTGCAGATGTAGATATTGACCCATCGGTTGCCGATTGTCGTATGGAAAAACCACTCTCTGGAAAACCTGGCACAACAGAGCCAGTTTGTAATAATTTACTTTGCACCTCTACATTATTAAAAAGATTAGTCGCCGCCGTTCCCGCCGCCTGTGCTGCTTGGTCGCAAGGGTCTGGCGGGCATTCCGTTCTACCACTCGACCCACCTATGCAACCACAAGCCGCCATTGATGCACTGGAACCAAACTCTGCACATGGGTTTTCTACTGGCGGATTATTAGGTTCTTCTGGCTCTTCAGGCTCTTCCGGGTCTTCTGGGCAATTATAAATCCCAGTATTGCCTCCCATACACTCTTGACAAGGGTTGATGTCACTGGCACTACCCCCAATATCTCCATTACAATCAGTCGGTTCGTCAGGTTCTTCTGGGTCTTCAGGATTGGAGCAAATCCCAAAATCGCTCCAACACTCCCCGCATCCGTTCAGCCATGTGCCTTCTGGACAACCGTCATTGTCATCATTGTCATCATCGTCATCATCGTCGCCGTCCTCATCTCCATATGAGTTATCCGCCCGTACCTCAGCGGTATAGTTTATCTTCACTTCCCCGTTCTTCAAGAAAGGGAATAAATTCAGCATCAAGATGCAAATTAATATTATCTTTTTCATCTTGCTTACTTTTTGATTACGATGTTACTTTGGACTGTTCTGCCATAGGCAACTTTTAGCACATAAGCGCCAGGTGCCACATCGGCTGTGACGCTCAATAGCTGTGCGCCTGCCTGCAGACTGTAGGAACGGTTGATAACCACCCTGCCGTTCATGTCGCTGAGCATGATGGTCACGTTGTTCGCTTCTTTCAGTAAAAAAGACACATTCAGCATATTGTCAAAAGGGTTAGGGAACACCTTCAAAGGTACTTCGGCAATAACAGCTTCATCAAAAGCACTGGGCTTAAGTTGCGCCTTGGCATCTGGCGGAGTACTTGCTAAACTGCCTTTTTTGTTTTCTTTTTTGCTTTCGGATACACGGGTCAGGCTCAGGTATAAAGGTGTTTCTGGCTCAAAGGTCTCCAAAGACCATAGTTTCAGGTTTCCTGCCAAAGAAGCGGTATCGCCCAGCTGTGTAAAACTGAGTCTGGCGTCCCTGAAATCATAATCACGTTCTGCCACCTGCGAGTGTTTCACGCCTTTTCTGTAAACTGTGTTGCTGAACTTCAGACTTCCCTGCTCCAGTGTGGCCGAAACATTGGTCACGGTGGTGTCGTTCTCTACCCATAAACCAGTGATGCGGTCGTTCTCTTTTTTAAGGAACAGGCTTATTTTTGACTGCCCAATGATGTGTTTCCCGCTCCAGTCGTATTTGATTAAAAAACCCTCATACTGCCCGCTTATGTCCTTGTTGCCAAGGTTGGGTACGGATTCTTTGAACTCCTTAATCTTGGCGTATTGCTTGGATGATTTGTTCACAGGTGCGCCTGTTGTCAAATCTTTCATATCAAAGCTGTTCTCTGCTTTTGGCTCCCTTATCTCATACTTGGTGTAGGGGTGGCCTTTTGATTGCGCTTTCAGAAAATAGTATTTTGCACTGTCGTTATCCGCTGTTAGGCCATAACCGTTACGGTAGGCAACGCCCAGCATATAGTATGATGCTGTGGAGCCGTTCTTGATTGCCCGCCTGAACAACTGGATGGCTTTTTCGTAGTTCTGCTCACCACCCAGACCTTTATAGTACATGTAGCCTCTGCTGTACATGCTTAGGCCAGAACCTTCTTTGATGCCCTCCTCAAAAACCTTGTTGGCTTTTTCAAAGTCCTGCTCCACGCCCAAGCCATCTTTATAAAGCGTACCCAAATTATAATACGCATTCAGGTATCCAGCCTTAATGGCTTTCCTGTACCATTTCATAGCCATCTGGTAGTCGGCAGGGGCGGTAAGCCCCTTGTTGTAGATCACACCGACGGCGTTCATGGCTCTGCCGTTGCCCAAACTGGCGGATTGCGTGTAAAGCGCAAGAGCTTTCTGAGGGTCATAGGAGGCAGTGCGGTTCTTTGCATATTTGGCAGCCTGCCTGTTGAGGCTGTCCGCCTTTGTAATTGTTTTCTGTGCGTAGGTTGCTCCCGCAACCATCAGATCATCATCAGTAAAATTTTTTTCATGTTCTCGTAGGTTTTACCAGGCAAACTGGCTCTTCAATTTATTTTGGTTAGTTGTGTTTTGGGTAATGGATAGAAAATGTACAATGCACAGTTTAAAAGCTGGTACGAGCTACAAGCTCGCACCAGCTTAGGGCACAGTCCTCAATTTTCCAAAAAAAATTTAAGTGACTGCTGAAGTAGCGATCAATAAACCAGTTTGGAGACTTTATCTCGGATAAATTAAGTTTCTTAAAAAAATCGTTAAAAAAGGAGATGCAATTAAAAAAATTACAAAAAACCAGGTAAATAATTTAGCAACCAGACCATTTGCAAAATGATTGTTTCGATATTTGAGATAGATATTCACGTATCTCTTATTAAAATAAAACATAAAATACACTAAAGTACCGCACAAGATTCCTATCAAATATTTAGAGTATTTACCAAAGCCTTTGCCTTTATAGTAGGGTCCTAAATAAACTATTTCATATATTGTTTTTAATGATAATGTAATACAAAAAAAACAAAGTAGCCAAATAAAAAACACTGTAAAAGGAGGCTTGTCATTTTTGAAATTGCCGTGTTTGTAGTATGTATTAAAGATGATATAATAAATAAAGTCCATCAATTTTTTGTTTATTTAATTCTAAACTTGTAAAGCAGGATCTCCATAACAAAGATCCTGCAAAAAAAGAGATTTGTGTTTCAATAGTAGAGCAACGAAGCTTCTAAAGTGTTTCCTTTAAAATGAGCCACCCAGCAGACACCCCAAACCCTACTACATTAGATTTTATAAACACGCTCCCTATACTTATGCTCATATCAATCCAACTTCTTAAGCAAATTGTATCTATAGTTTGGTATTGTGTGTAAGCAGAACTTACACTTTGAATTGCCCCCGCTATCCCTATAACTTTACCAGCAAGATTTAATATCCCGACCCCCTTCAAGTTTCCTATATTTTGCAGATCTTCTGCTACGCTACCAATAAGATTTCGATCTACGGTCGCGTTAACAACCCCATTCCACGTAGTATTTAATGTCCCCTGTCTTGCCGCGTCAGCTATATCGATAAGTTCAGGATACATTAGTCCACTAGCCAATGCCATCGCAGATATTTCGAGCGGATCGATTTCATTGTTGTTATAATTATAAGTATCACAAGGGTCGAGTGTACAAACTGTTATCCCAGTTGTGCCTCCCATGCATGTATTACATTCTGTATTTACATAAGCGCTTCCACCAATTACCCCTGCACAATCTGCAACAGGTTCGTTTGGGTCCTCGGGTTCTTCCGGGTCATCTTCGTCCGGCGGACATTCGTAAATACCGGTATTCCCCCCAATACAACCACAATCCGAGTTGTACGCACTGCCTCCAAGGTCTCCGTTACAATCGGGTTCTGGATCCTCATCACCACCATTATCACCACCATCACCATTATTTCCCCAAGGAACACATTCACCGATGTCGGTGGTGTCGTTCTCTACCCATAGGCCAGTGATGCGGTCGTTCTCTTTTTTAAGGAACAGGCTTATTTTTGACTGCCCAATGATGTGTTTCCCGCTCCAGTCGTATTTGATTAGAAGGCCCTCGTACTGCCCGCTGATGTCCTTGTTGCCGAGGTTGGGTACGGATTCTTTGAACTCCTTAATCTTGGCGTATTGTTTGGATGATTTGTTCACAGGTGCGCCGGTTGTAAAATCTCTCACATCAAAGCTGTTCTCTGCTTTTTAGGTGCTAAAACAATCTGTGTGTTGGGCCCAACCGCAATAGGGTAACCGGCAGGTGTTAATTTGCCGTTTTGGTAATATTGTGGCAACAAAACTATGCCTTTGCACATTTCGGTAAATGCGGTGGTGTTTCCAGTGATTTTACCCCACCAAGTTGGTTTCCATTTTAGCCCGTTAAAAACACTTGCATAAACAACCTTGGCGTTTTGGTTGTTGTTGAACAAATTGCATTTAACAGCTGTAGTTGCCCAATATTGGGGCGTAATGTCAATGTAGTTTTGTAACCTTAGAAAGTTTGCTGGAATATTTTCTTTAACCTCAAAGCTTGCTAGGGTGTTAGGTTGTTTTGCGTAGGTCATCCGCAAAACTTTGGATGGTTCTCTGGCAAGTTGTCCGTTTACAGGCGTGGTGTGCGCAATGTCAAACTTTATAGGTTTCATGTCATCGCCAAACACTGTATTTATAAAATGGCTGCCTGTAGAAGTTGCCCAATAGGGGATAATATTTAAAGAAGCGGGGATGCCTTGCGAACGCATGGCAAATACTTGTAAATCTGCTATATCTTCACAAGGGCCTGCTTTTCTTTGCAATAACTGCATGGCGCCTAAGCGGGGCAATGGCTCTTTTCTACCACCAAATTTCCAAGTATTGGTAAACCAAGTGTTAAAATCTACAGTTACCAGTTGCAATGTTTGGGGCAATCCTTTTTGTTTGATGTCTTTGTTTATCCAATCAAACTTAGCTTTATAGGCTATGCGCCAATCCTGCAAGGGTTCAACACTTACACGGTAAGGCAATACATACTCGCAAAAATCAGCGAAAGCGATATTTTTCACGCTAGACGTTTTCCAAGCTTTAAAAGCATTTTCCAAATTATTGATCAAAAAAGCAGCGCTGATGTTCTCAATGTCTTTTCTAACGATAGATTTAGGTTTTATGCCAGGTTTTTTAATCCGTATTGCCTCAAATGCTTTGGAGGCTTCCTCAAAATTTGGATAGGAGAGTTCGTTAAAGCTGATTTTTTTACCGCCTTTATCAATCCAGTAATGATCCGCAGATTGGTGGATGTCCATGTTCTGTATCAAAAAATACATGGCTTTCAGTTTTAGCGCATTGGGGTCTTTACTACAATAACTGATTGCTTTTTCAAGCTCGGGCCGGTTGTTGCCAGCTAGTTTCAATACCTTTTCAACAGCAGGCGGATGGGTTGCCTGCTGCGCAAAAGCAAAGTTTGCCAAAGGCAGCAAAAGAATTAAAAGTAGAATTTTTAGGGTAGTTTTTGTTTTCATAGCGGAGTGTAGGGTTTGCGTGGATAAGTAACATTGGCGTTTCGGAGGTAGTCCGTCGCGGATTTTTTATATTGGTTTACTTTAGCGGATGGTATTTTTGGTGTCAAATCGATGATGTTTTTAGCAACCTGTACGGCATTGGTGGCATCGCCCAATTTATCATAGGCAACAAGCAATAGATGGCGATTACGGAATTTGCTGGGGTCTAATAATACCGCCTGCTTAAATTCGGTCATGGCAGCTGAATAATTATTTATTTTCTGATAACAGATGCCACTTTTTATGAAGAGCATTGGATCAGCAGAAAATCTTTTTGCTTCCCGCAGCTTAACCAAGGCTAAATCATAGCTTTTGTTTTTCATCAACAAATCCGCATAATTTGTCCAGTAACTTTCGTAGAAGTAGAGATTTTGCTTTAAGGCGGGCATTTTACCTAATGCCTCGTTCAGTTCCCCTTTTTGTGCTTGGATAAGGTTCAATTTATTTTGCCGATCGGTTGTTGCTAGTGCGAACGTAAAATAGCACAGGTAAACACTTGCGGTTACACATAGCAGTCCCGTGGCAAACGACAGTTTTTTATCGATAATTTTATTTAAAGTTAAGTTCTTACTAAGTCGAATTGCTGGTATTTTTGTGGTTATAAAAGCGCTGTAAACGATAAATAGAAACCACACGGGTATCGCTTGTACAGAAAAGTTTACTAAAGACATCACACAAAAAGCGACTATAGCCGCATAACAAGCATGGCCAGTTTTTAAATCAGCATATTCCTCGGGTTGTGCTTTAATTCTGTATTTGGGAAACCACAATAATGAACCCATCAATAACACAAAAATAACAGCACCTGTGATGCCGCCCTCAACGCCATTCTGTAATATTTCATTGTAAGCCATTTTAACTGTGCCTATTTGCTTATTGTCTTGAAATATTGCTGGATTTTCCGACAAAAAAGCAGCTTGATATGTATTATAATTTTTGCTAAAAACACCATATCCGTAACCGAAAAACGGTTTTTCGGCAATCATTTTTGCGGAAAGTTGCCAGATGATTTTGCGCCCATCTGCGGACTCTTTCTTTTGGGTGTATAAATAATTGGCTATCGGTATGCTGATGCTCAAAACAATTATAGCAAGTAGATATACAGTACTCCTATTTTTCGTTTGCTTGAAATATGCTTTCGCATTTGATTTTTGTGCGTAAAAAACGATTGTGGCAACCAAGCCACCTAATAATGCCGTACGGCATTTTAAAGTTATTAAAGCAAATATTAGGATCAGCAATCCACCTATCACCATGTTTTTATGCTTGCTGTTTAAAAAAGTAAGCAACAACGGCAATGCCATTGCCAAAAACATGGCCGTAACGTTTGGATTTACCCAAGTTCCGGTAACTTCAAAAAACTGATTATTACCAGAGGCAAAACCAAAATATTGCACCAAACAATACCCAGCTTCTGCAATGGCTATGATTGATATTCCTTTAGCAAGTGTTTGCGATAGGTCTGGGTAGAAATTAAATAGATAATGGAGTACTAACAAAAACAGAAAACTGCTCAAAATATAGACAGGGTAGGTATTGTAATTCTCAAATAGGAAGCTACTCAATATCACAAAACCTGCGAGCGTTCCAAATATTAATATTGGAATTTTGACAATTGAAATATCGCTGGATTTGGCAAATATTGAAAACCCTACAAATAATGCTATAACATTTATTCCAATTACGAAACTATAAAAACTGAATAATGCTTGATAGTAGAAAAAATCAATATTAAATAATATTAATAGCAACACAAAAAGCACTAGATACACATAAACGTATCCTATTTTAGGATTTAAGTTTTTCATATAGTTAACACATTGTTTATTATAGAAATAAACAAATGCAATATTGGGTAGATTTGTGTTTGAGTTTATAATTCATTTTAAATATGAATATTTCTTTTTAGTTAACTGTCCTGTACTGTGCTGGAATTTGATTTTTGTCAAATTAAATCGCTAAATATGCAGTGCCAAGACCGATTGCCCTAAAACAAAATAATGAAACTCACAAAAACAACGACACTACTTTTCATCGCATTCATTTCACTAACTGCCTGTTCCCAAACCATCGTCTCCATAAAAGGCAACGAGTTTTACATTAACGGAAAGCAAACTTATGAAGGGCGTTATTGGCAAGGCAATAAAATTCAGGGTTTATTAATTAACTCCCGAATGGTACAAGGCGTGTTTGATGATTTAAACAAAAACACCCGTGATACTTTCGCTTACGCAGATACCAAAAAATGGGATGCAGATAGAAATAACAGGGAGTTTGTGCAAGCGATGCCGTTGTGGAAAAGCTATGGTTTAAACTCGTTCTCACTAAATATGCAGGGTGGTAGTCCGCATGGGTATGGTAATTTCGATTTTTATAATCCGGGGTTCAATCCCGATGGTTCGCTTATCCCTGCTTACATGCAACGTTTGGATAACATCCTGAAAAAAGCAGATGGACTGAATATGGTGGTTGTTTTAGGTCTGTTTTATTTCGGACAAGATCAGCGTTTAACTGATGAGGCTGCAATTATCAACGCAACGAAAAATACCGTCAATTGGCTTTTTGAGAAAAAATACCGCAACGTCATCATTGAAATAAATAACGAAACAGCAAGCCGAATAAATAAGTACAACCATGAAATTTTGCTACAGCAAAGGGTTCACGAATTAATTAATTTGGTAAAAGGCATGGAAAAAAATGGCTATCGATATTTAGTTACCACAAGTTTTCCAGCATTTATGGTGCCCACAAAAAATGTGATTGATGCTTCAGATTTGGTACTGTTCCAT
>JBBSTQ010000089.1:0-10467 GCA_038235745.1 Sphingobacteriales bacterium | reverse complement strand
TTAGGTTTAGCCTTGGGAGTAGCCTTTGTTTTGATTTTGATTATTTTGGTGATTCAATTTAACTCCATTGGTAAACCGCTGATTATTTTGAGCGAGATTGTATTCAGTATTATTGGTGTTCTGTTAGGAATTACCATTTTCCAAATGGAAATGTCGGTAGTAATGATGGGTATCGGTATTGTAGCGCTCGCCGGGATTGTGGTACGTAATGGTATCTTATTGGTAGAGTTTGCAGATTTGATGATTGAGCAAGGAATGACACCTTACGATGCCATTTTAGAAGCCGGCAGAGCTAGAATGACTCCGGTTATTCTGACAGCGACAGCAACTATGTTAGGATTGATTCCTTTGGCAGTAGGTTTAAACTTAGACTTTGCCACATTGCTAAGCACCGGAAACCCACACCTTTATTTTGGAGGAGATAACGTGGCCTTTTGGGGGCCATTGTCATGGACAATGATTTTTGGTTTAAGTTTCGCGACTTTCTTGACGCTGATTTTAGTGCCTTCTATGTATTTGATCAGAGCAAAAGTTAAAGACAGAATTGCAGGCTGGAGGAAAAAAGAACCAGTGAAACTATTAGAAGAAGAGAATTAATTATTTAGAAATGATAAGGCCCGATTGGATTTTTTTCCGATTGGGCCTTTTTGTTTCTGTGATTTGTGAATAGGTTAAGAGATTTGCTGGGCTATAAAACCTCATCAGTCTCCTTATCAAATTATGTTAAGTACACTAGTTTAATTCTACAAATAACCGGAATAATATCTTTCACAAAGGTCTTTAGCCCTAAGCTTTGTGCATTATGCTTTTAGTCTTTATATCAAACACTCCTTTTTGTCTTTAGGCAAATCTTCATCCAGTGTTTCTATGCTACAGATATCCATGATCGTACCAGCCTTATCAACCATTAAAGCGGTCAATTTGTTGCATTTATAGGCACCAGTATCAATGTCTATGGAGTGTGTATTGGCGTCGTATAAAGCCGCGTCTTTTGGCGTATGTCCGTAAATTTGCAACTGCTCCAACTTTTTCGTTTCGTTCCGTTGCCAAACCACCCCTTCCGGATTGTTGGGATTAAATGGATCGTCTGTATCCGAAATACCAGCATGAGAAACAATGAAACTCGGTGTTTCAAAATACAATGGAAAAGTGTTGAACCATTCCGCATCATCATCTATTTTTCGTCCTTCTATTAAATACTGGCTAAACGTTGTTTCGCCAGATTTCTCGTACCAATCCTTATTGAATCCTTCTAAACAATGTTTTAGAAATAATTGTTCGTGATTTCCTCTGATCACTATGGTGTCTTTATGCTTTTTCTGAAGGTTATGAATTAACTCGGCAGTTTGCGGGCTATGTGGACCATGGTCGATAATGTCGCCCACGAAAATAAGCTGTTGCTTTTTCGGATTCCAACGTTTCAGAAGTTCTTGTAGGGTGTAAAAGCAACCGTGAACATCGCCAACGATGAAAAATGTTTTCATATATTTAAAAATTGTGATTTAGATTTTTGGTAAAACAATTATTAGTCCAGTTTTTGGCGCCCAGTTATTTAGACTATCTCATACACAATTGTAAAATGGGTTTGGGACAGAGAAGTTACCGGTAGGACAAATCAAACCGCAATTACCGAGATTTGTTACTCCCGACGTAAGTCATTTAATAGTGTTTCGGGCAAATGGCAATAACAGACCTTTTTTGGGACTAAGAAATCGCGGTATTTTCCATATCATTTTTATTGAAGAGCAATTTGGCGATGTTTACAACCATTAATGATAATCATTTCATTTTAAATCTATTTGTTTTTCTCTTCAATCCACTTTGCCAAATACTTGGTACTGTTTAAGGTGTGGTGTTGAAGCATTGCCCCTAGGAAGTTTTTTTGTCGATGGTTCGATAAAGTTGCTAGTAAGTCGTTTACCTTTTCCATCAAAATGTTTGCATAAAAAGTTTTTGGATAAACCCGATTGATGATGTCAAAACCATCGTGTTGTGCTTTTAACCATTCTCGCTTATCCTCGTAAAGTTGTACTGCAGCGTTTGCGAAATATTCTGCGTTATCCGCGATTTTTCCACTCCAACTTAAGTCTTGGTGCATGGCTTCTGCACCGATGGAAGTTGTGATATTTGGCGTTCCGTTTTGCATGGCGTCAATCAATTTGCCTTTTAAGCCGGCACCAAATAGAAGTGGAGCAAGGCAAACTCTCGCTTTTTGCATTACAGAAGAAACATTTTCTGCTCTACCTTTAATCAAAAAACCGTCTTTAATGTTGTTGAGTTGTAAAACTTTTTGCGATGGATAAGCACCGTAAACATGTAATTCTGCTTTTGGAATCAGTTTTTTTATTAGTGGCCAAATGTTGTTTTTTAGATGCAAAACCGATTGCCAGTTCGGCTCATGCAAAAAATTGCCGATACTGATGAAGTTGTTGCGTTCTTCAAAAGTTGGAAGTTTTTCTGTTTCAGCTTCCGAAATTTCATCCAGCATAAACGGAAGATAAAGTAATAATGAAGCGTCTATTCTAAAAACAGAAGTCAGCAATTCCATTTCAAACGTGGAGATTATCAAAGACAAATCGCATCTCAAAATGCTGGCTATTTCTCTTTTTGCAACGTCTTCTTGTAATAAATCATTGGTGTCGAACAACACATTCGCTTTCCAAGCTTTTTGTCGGGCGGCTCTTAAACAATGTAAATCTTCTGTGTCTAAAAGTTTTAAAGCTTGCGGATAAGCTTCACTCACTCGCCAACCGTATTGTTCTTCGGTCATAAACCGATCAAACAAAACGACAGATGGATTTAGGTTTTTAACGAATTCATCGAAACTATGGTGGTTAAGTTTTATCGCAACTTTTTCGACTTGATAGTCTGCTAAATTAACTGCGAACTCGCTATCTGCGGTAGCACTTGCAAAAGTAATGTGATAATTATTAGCCGAAAAAACAGCGATCAATTGCATCATCCGGCTTCCGGCGGCAGAAGAATTTGGTTCTGGCCAAACTGAACCGATGATTAAAAGTTTAGGTTGCGCTGACATTTTAAACCCCGCTGAAAACTAAATTTTCTTTTTCTAAAAAATTCAAATCAACGGGTTCTTTAAAGATCCCATAAACAGAAGCTCCGCTTCCGCTCATTAAAGAAAACAATGCACCAGCTTCCAGTAGGGATGCTTTAACTCCTCTAATAATCGGATGGTTTTTTAAAATATGGTGTTCAAAATCATTGTTAATTTTTCTTTGCCATTGCTCAACGGGTAATTTTATAATTTCCTTAAGCGAATGTTGAGGTTGTTTTGGTTTTACGCCACGGTAAGCTTCGCCAGTAGAAACATGAACGGGTGGCATTACCAAAGCCATGAAATAGTTGCTTAAATCTAACTCAATGTCTTCAAATTCATCGCCTTTACCAAAAGCGAAAACGGGTCTGTTTTCTACAAAAAAAGCGCAATCTGCTCCAAGTTTTCTGCAGTAATTTTGCATCGTTTCAATTGTCAAATTCAACTCAAATTTCTCGTTGATCAGTATGATGAAAAAGGCAGCATCGGCAGAACCACCGCCTAAACCAGCACCAATCGGTATTTTTTTATGCAGATGAATGTTGATGTTTGGCAAATCAAAATCCTTTCGCATTAAGTCGTAAGCTTGCAGGCAAAGGTTTTCGTTGGCATGTCCGGGAATTTCTATTCCCGAAGTTTCAAAGCTCATTTCAGCACCTTCAATAACTTCCAGCGCATCTTTTATTTTTATCGGGTAAAAAACAGTTTCCAGATCATGGTAACCGTCTGCCCGCCTGCCGGTAATATTTAAGCCAATGTTGATTTTTGCCGATGGAAAAGTGATCATCTAAATAATAACGAGTTTAGTTTTGCACATTAATAGGAAAGCAAATATAGATTAATTTAATTTGTAGGATAAACCATAATTGATGAAGCAGTACTTAGATTTAATGAGGCATGTGCTAAAAGAAGGCACTCAAAAACACGATAGAACAGGCACAGGGACGTTGAGTGTTTTTGGCTACCAGATGCGTTTTAACTTGGCAGAAGGTTTCCCGATGGTAACCACAAAAAAGCTCCATCTAAAATCTATTTTACACGAGCTGATTTGGTTTTTAAGTGGTGACACCAACATTAAATACCTTAAAGAGAACGGTGTAAAAATCTGGGACGAATGGTCAGATGAAAACGGAGACTTAGGTCCGGTTTATGGTTCGCAATGGCGTTCTTGGCCAACTCCTGATGGCAAACAAATTGATCAAATTACAAACATCATCAATCAAATAAAAACCAATCCGGATAGTCGTAGAATTATTGTTTCGGCGTGGAATGTTGCTGAAATTGAAAACATGGCTTTACCGCCTTGCCATGCCTTTTTTCAGTTTTATGTTTCTCCCCCAGATCCTGTAAAAGGAGAGGAGCGAGGAAAATTAAGTTGCCAGCTTTACCAGCGTAGTGCTGATATATTTTTGGGAGTTCCTTTTAATATCGCTTCTTACGCGTTGTTAACGATGATGGTGGCACAAGTCTGCGATTTAGAACTGGGCGATTTTGTTCACACTTTGGGCGATGCGCATTTGTACAATAACCACATTACTCAGGCAGATTTGCAGTTGTCTCGTGACGCTCGAGCTTTGCCAACGATGAAACTAAACCCTGATGTGAAGGATATTTTTGATTTTAAGTTTGGAGATTTTGAGTTGGTTGGATATGATCCGCATCCGCATATTAAAGGGATTGTGGCGGTTTAGGGCGTGAGTTGAGGTAATCTAGTTGCGTAGACTAAATAAAAATACAAAATTTCTGTATCTTGGTTGAATGAGACAAAAGATTTATATCGACACGTCTGTATTTGGCGGTTATTTTGATAAGGAATTCTCAGAACACACTATTCCACTATTCGAAAGATTGAATGATAGTGAATTTATAATTCTGTTTTCTTCTGTAACAGAGGACGAACTTGAAAACGCTCCCGAAAAGGTAAAAACTTTGGTTAAAGGATTGAAAGTTGAAAACACTGAATTTCTAGAAACCACTGATGAAGCGGTTGATTTGGCTACAGAATATATTACAGAAAAAGTTGTCGGGCAGACCAGTTTTCCTGATTGTTTACATATCGCTTTAGCGACAATCAATAATGCAGATTTTTTAATAAGTTGGAATTTCAAACACATAGTTAACATCCAACGAATTCGGGGTTATAACTCCATCAATATTAAAAACGGTTAAAAACAATTAAAAATACGTTCACCAAGAGAATTTAGAAAATATGAAGAAGACTGAAAAAGAGTTTGATGCAGTAAGTTTCATGCGACAACAAAGAGATAACTTAAGTGAAAAATTATCCGAAATGACCAAAAAGGAAATAGTGGATTACTTTAGAAAACGGAATCTTGAAATGAATGTAAAGCCGAGCGCATAAAAGCAAATTTGTTCAAAAATGGATGACAGTGGTTTATGTTAATTCATCAGATACTTACTCAGTTTAGCGTAGGCTGGCAATGATTCAGCATTAATGTCCGTTCTGCACAAATTTCCAAAATCTCGACAAATTTTCACAACACGTGTTGTATGTTTAAAAATAAACACGTATTTTTATAAAAAATGACATAGAATGAACACCAAACTAACCTTAACAATCGAGAAAGAAGTTATTGAGATTGCTAAAGAATATGCAAAAGAAAAAGGGCAAAGCCTTTCAGAAATGGTTGAGAATTATTTCAAGTTTGTTACTCTTAGCCGAAAAAAAGTTGCTGAAAAACAACTTTCTTTTAAAGTTAGAAAGCTACGTGGGATTATAAAAACAGATAACAACTTTGACTATAAACAAGTTTTAACCGAAGAACTTTCAAAAAAATATGGCCTATAAACTTTTTGTAGATTCTGATGTGGTCATTGATTTTTTTACCGACAGAGAACCTCACGCAAATCCAGCTAGTGAGCTTTTTGAGCTTAATGAGTTGGGAATTGTAAATCTGTATTTGTCGGCTGTAAGCATCAACAACATTTACTATATCGTAAGAAAGTTTTTGGGGAATAAAAAAACGCTTGAAGTTGTTGAAGCTTTAACAGAAATGACAGAAATAATTGGAACGACCAAGTTGGAAATTATACAAGCTTTAAAGAATGACTTTTCAGATTATGAAGACTCTGTCCAATATTCATCTGCGCTAACTGTGAAAGGTCTAGATGCAATCATTACTAGAAATATAAAGGATTACCGAAACGCATCAATTGCTGTTATGACACCTCTTACTTTTCTGAAAATGAAAGAAAAAAGTGATGGCTAAAAATAGCTATGGTAAATTGCAAGTTTGTATTTGTTAAAACCTTCCAAAAAAAATGTTGAGCGTTAACCCAACATTTTTCAATTTATATCAAAGCAGAATCTACAAGTAACCCAAAATCTTCATTACCTGCTTGCTATTTTGTTCTTCGCCAAAAACTTCGTAATTAAAAGTTTCGTCACGGTTTCTGCGGATGATGACTTGCTTAGGTGAAGGCAATAAGCAATGATGGATGCCACCGTAGCCACTTAAAACTTCCTGGTATGCACCAGTATGAAAGAATCCAAGGAACTGAACCTTCCTCGTTTTTGGCATAAAAACGTTACCCACATGCGCTTCCTGATTGTAATAATCTTGTCCGTCGCAAGTGATGCCACCTAAGTTTACACGTTCATATTCGCTGTCCCAATTGTTTATTGGCAACAAAACGTAACGTTGGTTCATTGCCCAAACATCTGGCAGGTTGGTAATGAAAGAACCGTCCAACATCAACCATTTTTCACGGTCGTTTTGTTGTTTACGACCTAATACTTTGTATAAAATACCAGAAGCTTCGGCAACGGTGTATTTCCCAAATTCGGTGATGATATCTGGCTCCATTACCTCATGCTCGGCACAAATTTCCTTAATTCGGCGCACAATTTCGTTGATCATGTATTCATAATCGAAATCAAAAACCAACGAATCTTTAAATGGCATGCCACCACCAATATCCAAAGTATCCAAATGCGGATTTATTTTTTTGAATTTGCAGTAAAGCGTTACATATTTCTCCAGCTCGTTCCAATAGTAAGGCGTATCAGATATCCCCGAGTTGATAAAAAAGTGCAATAATTTAACTCTGAAATTTGAGTTCTTAGTAATTTTATTATTGTAAAAATCGATGACATCCTCAATTCTAACACCTAATCGCGAAGTGTAAAATTGCGAATCTGGTTGTTCCTCTGCTGCGATCCTAATCCCTAAGTTACAAGGCGAATCCAATTCAATTTCATCATCGTATAAATTGAACTCCTCTTTATTGTCTAATACTGGGATAATGTTGTGGAAGCCATCATGCAACATGTCAATGATATATTGCTTGTACTGAAAAGTTTTAAAACCATTACAGATTACCGTGATGTTTTTTGTCAGTGAGCCTTTTTTCTCCAACGCATCAATCATCGGCATATCAAACGCAGACGAAGTTTCTAAGTGGATATCGTTTTTTAAAGCTTCTTCAACAATATGCTTAAAGTGCGAGCTTTTGGTGCAGTAGCAATATTTATAGCTACCACGGTAATTGTTTTTTAGCAGTGCCGTTTGAAAAAGAATTTTAGCCTGCTGAATTTTTTTACTGATGATAGGTAAATACGTGAACCTTAGCGGTGTACCGTAAGTCTCAATCATTTCCATCAAGTTTAAATCATGGAAATAAAGTTCATCATCAATAATGTCAAAACCCTCTTGTGGAAAACCTACACTTTGGTCTAGAAACTCTTCGTAACTCTGCATTTATTATTTTTTTGCAAAAATGTGATTAAATAATGAAAAAATATAAGGATTGTGAATTTTTTACCAATTACCGTTCCGCAATTTTGATGGGTCAAAAGGACGGGGTCATATCTAAACCTATTTATTTCATATAAATCGACATGAAATGATGTTTAAAAGTGATACTGATGTTGCGATTAAAAGCGTGTTATTCTGAGAGGAGTCGAAGGAGTGCGTTGGGCTGTATCTGGAATTAGAATCTCCTAGGGGAAGGTCATCAAGTTAAGCGTTGTGCATCTCCATGCGTCATCAACGACAGTAGCACAGCCATCTCTTTGGGAGAGAGGTCTTACAAGCAAAGTCTGCATATAGTTCCAAAACAATCACTTTTTGACGTCTGACACCTATTTGTGAGATGTTTCGTTCCTCAACATGACGAGGTTCATCAACTTAATGAGATTATACTTTCGCTAGAAATTGAGTGGTATGGTTATCCACGCTTTCAGTCCTCAAGCCTCTTGCACTAAACCTCTACCCGTGTTTCATTAAAAAATCGGCGTAAGCTAACTGAATACCCTCTTTTAAATCAACTTTATGCTTCCAACCTTTGCTGTGGAGTTTGCTCACGTCCATCAGTTTACGCGGTGTGCCATCTGGTTTGCTACTGTCAAACACCAAATCTCCTTTAAAACCAATAATCTCTTTAATCAATAAAGCTAAATCCTTGATGGTTAAATCTTCGCCAGTACCAACGTTAATAAGGTTTGGTTCATCGTAGTTTTGCATGAGGTAATAACAAGCATCTGCTAAGTCATCTGCAAATAAAAACTCACGCATTGGGCTTCCACTTCCCCAAATGGTCACATTTTCAGCGTTCTTTTGCTTTGCTTCGTGAAACTTACGAATTAGCGCAGGTAAAACGTGAGAGTTTTGTGGATGGTAATTATCATTATAGCCATATAAATTAGTAGGCATTGCCGATATGTAATTGCAACCATATTGTGCTCGGTACGCGTCGCACATCTTAATGCCAGTTATTTTCGCAATTGCGTAAGGCTCGTTGGTTTCTTCTAAAATGCCTGTCAACAAATATTCTTCTTTTAAAGGCTGAGGTGCCATCTTTGGATAGATGCAACTAGAGCCCAAAAACATCAGTTTTTTAACGTTGTTGAGGTACGAATTATGGATGATATTGTTCTGAATCTGTAAATTATCATACAAAAATTCTGCTCGATAGGTATTGTTAGCTACAATTCCACCCACTTTTGCAGCAGCTAAGAAAACGTAATCTGGTTTTTCTGACGTAAAAAAATCGGCGACATCTACTTGATTTCTCAAATCTAATTCTTTAGAAGTGCGGGTGATAATATTGGTGTAGCCTTCTTTTTCTAACTTCCTAAAAATTGCTGAACCAACCATGCCTCTGTGGCCTGCAATGTAAATTTTTGATGATTTTTCCAAAACGTTAATCTTAAATAGGCTCAAAGATAAAATTATAGATTTGGTTTAAAGCCCTTTAAAATTAAATTTTGCTTTTAATAAGCGGTAAATCTTATTTTTGGCAAAAATTAAAAGAATTGGCAAAGAGAAAATTACAGCGTTTTAAAGAGATCGGTACATTTAGCAACGTTAAAGAATTAGAAGAAGGGAAGGAATTTAGAGGCGAATGGGCAAAATCTTTTTTTAAAAATAACAACCCAGTTATATTAGAACTGGCCTGTGGAAAAGGCGAGTACAGTGTGAATTTGGCGAAGAAATATCCGAACAAAAACTTCGTGGGAATCGATTATAAGGGCAACCGTTTATGGGTTGGAGCTAAAATGGCAATTGATGAAGGAATAGAGAACGTTGGCTTTTTACGCATACAAATTCAAAACATCATGGATTATTTTGCTGATAACGAGATAGAAGAAATTTGGCTTACATTTCCCGATCCACAGGCGCAAAGTCCGTTAGAACGCAAACGCTTGAGCAACCCTATGTTTCTAGGGAAGTACAAAACAGTGTTGCAGGAAAATGGTATTATGCATTTGAAAACCGATAACGATGGATTTTTTGAATACACGTTAGAGAAACTTGCCGAATTGAATATCCCAACGCTTCAACAAACAACCGACGTTTACAGGGATTTCCCCAACGACGAGATTTTATCGATAAAGACACATTACGAACGAATTTATTTACAAAAGGATAAGAATATCAATTATGTGAAGTTTGCGTTTTAGGGAGATTTGAGACTGGAGTCCCGATAGCTATCGGGGTGAGACATGAGATATGAGACATGAGAAATCAATTGAATTGAACAAATACATGCTAAACAAAATAAGTTATTCGCATTTCGCTTTAAGCCTTTTGCTTTTAGCATTTATTAAGTAATGGATAAAGCTTCTTTTTTTGACCAGGTTTACCAAGTTGTTCGGTTAATTCCGAAAGGAAGAGTCACCTCTTACGGGGCAATTGCCAGCTATTTAGGCACTAAAGGTTCATCCCGAATGGTTGGTTATGCCATGAGCGGTTCGCATCAGATAGATTCTGCAATTCCAGCACAGCGAGTGGTTAATAGAAACGGTTTGTTGACTGGTAAATTCCATTTTGAAACCTCGACAAAAATGGAAGAACTATTAGCGCTTGAAGGAATAAAAGTAGTGGATGATAAAATTGTAGATTTCAAAAAAAATTATTGGGATCCTGCTGTAGAGCTTGATTTGGAGA
>JBBSTQ010000088.1:0-10543 GCA_038235745.1 Sphingobacteriales bacterium | reverse complement strand
GTATCTGCTTTTTTTGCAGCGTATGCATTTACTTTCGTCATAATATCTAATTTTAAACTAAACCAATTACACTTGGTTTGGTTTGCTAAACTGTTTGCAAAACTGCGTCCAAAAAATATCTTGACAAAAATTCAAGCGATAAAGATTTTCTTTATCAAGGCGAAAGCTGCATATTTACACAATAATTATGCCTCTACTATTTTCTCTTGTTTTTAACGATTTAAGTGCTTGGTGGCTAGTTCCCTGCTTGCTTTTGGGCTTTGGATACGCATGGCTTTTTTATCAAAAATCGGCAATTGAGCATCCCGTTCTTAAAAAAGTACTTTTTGCGATGCGTTTGCTGGTAATTGCAATTGTTACTTTTCTATTACTTTCTCCACTAATCAAATCCACAAAACAAAGCCTACAGAAACCGATAGTCTTTATTGCTCAAGACGCCTCTTCATCTATCGATAACACAAATAATAATTTCGATGCTGTTGCTTACCAAGCCAATCTAAAAAACTTAGCGACCGATTTGGGTAAAGATTACGATGTTAAAGTTCTAAACTTTGCAGATGAAGTGAATAACGGTTTCGATTTTAAGCAATTGGGTAAGCAAACTGATATTTCAAAAGTTTTTAATAAAATTAATTCGGAGTACGCAAATAGAAATATTGGAGCGCTAGTTTTGATTACGGATGGTATTTTTAATAAGGGCTCAAATCCAAACACATTGGTTTCTGATGCTAATTTTCCTGTTTATACGGTTGCCTTGGGTGATACCGTAGCTAAGAGAGATTTGATATTGATGCATCCTACATACAACCAGCTGGTGTATTTGGGCGATAGCCACCAAGTGGAAGTTACCGTAAAAGCTTTTGGCGCAAAAGGAGCAACTACTCTGTTAAAAGTGCTAACCAATGATGGGCAATTTACTCAGCAAACAATTTCTTTTGGTAAGGATGAAGAAACAAAGACAGTAAAACTCACGCTAGATGCAAAGAAAAAAGGCGCACAAAAGGTAAGTCTAAGCTTGTCGCCAATAACTAATGAGGTATCTAACCAAAACAACACCCAAACAATCTACGTAGAAGTTTTAGATGGTAGAGAGCGGATACTGTTGCTTGCTGATGCCCCGCATCCAGATTTAAGCGCCATAAAACAAGCCATCGAAAACAACAAAAACTATGAAGTTACTTTAGTTTTCGCCGATAATCTGCCTCAAGAAACAACTGATTTTGGTTTGGTGGTTCTGCATAATTTACCATCTAAAACGCATTCTATATCCTCGTTTTTATCAAATCTTCAGCAAAAAAACAAATGGTTTATTATAGGTGCGCAAACCAATACTTTAAGTCTTAACAACTATCAAAATCTGTTAAATTTTGGATTGTCAGATCAAACGCAAAGTTATACTGCAAATTTAAATAATGATTTTTATGCCTTTAGTTTGAGTGACGAAACTACGCTTTGGTTGCAAAATCTTGCTCCCTTAACCGCTCCATTTACAACTTACAAGCTAAAGACCGCTAGCAACATTCTATTTAAACAACAAATTGGTAACGTAAAAACCAGTACTCCATTGTTGGTTTTTGGCGAGCAAGCAAATGCTAAAACGGCTATTTTAACAGGCGAAGGTATCTGGCGTTGGCGAATGGATGATTTTGAAAAGAACAATAATTTTGATGCATTCAATGAGCTAATTACTAAATCTGTGCAGTATTTGAGTGCTAAACAAGATAAACGAAAGTTTAGGGTAACGAGTAGTAAAGATAGGTATTTAGAAAATGAACAGGTTTTGTTAAACGCAGAACTTTATAACGATGCCTACGAGCTGGTAAATGAGCCAGAAGTGAACTTGGAGTTGAAGAGCGCTGAAGGAAAAAAATATAGCTATGTTTTTTCGAGAGTTGGCAAATCTTATGAGCTCAACATGGGTATTTTGCCAGCTGGCGAATACGACTTTGTGGCAAAAACAAAGTTAGGACGTAACAATTTTTCCGCAAAAGGCAGTTTTTTAATAGAAGCTTTAAATATTGAAGGTGTTCAAGTAACGGCAGACCATCAACTATTGTATAATTTAAGTAAAACCACTGGCGCACTAATGGTTTACCCAAATCAAATAACTTCTTTAGCAGATTTGATTCGCAAGAATGAGAAAGTAAAAACAGTTAGTTATCAGGAGACAAGCTATGAACCTTTGATTAATTTAAAATGGCTGTTTGCTTTGGTTGTTTTATTGCTAAGCGGTGAGTGGTTTTTAAGGAAAAGGAATGGAGCAATATAATATTCTGATTGGTGATGTAATTACCGTTTGTGGTACTTTCTCATTTGCGGTGTCTGGAGCTTTTGCAGCTATGCAGAAACGGTTAGATGCTTTTGGAGTATTAATTGTCGCGTTTGTTACATCTGTAGGAGGAGGTACGTTGCGTGATTTGCTTTTGGGTGTGACGCCGGTGTTTTGGTTAAAGGATGCAGGTTATTCGCTTTTGATTATTGTGACCGCTATTGTGGCGATGATATTTTGGAAGAAGATTAAGAAACTAAAAATTACCTTATTTTTATTTGACTCTCTTGGACTTGGTTTTTTTACGATAATTGGAATCCAGCGAGGGTTAAATATGGATTTAAGTTCAGGGGTTTGCATTGCGTTAGGAACAGTTACAGGATGTTTTGGTGGTATTGCCCGTGATATTTTACTAAATAATATTCCGCTAATTTTCAGGAAGGAAATTTATGCTACAGCCTGTATATTGGGCGGTTTGGTTTTTTTGATATTGCGAGCGCTGGGTGTAGAAGATGCCATTTTGAAAGTAACATCTGTTGCAGTGGTGTTTTTGATTCGGATTATTGCGGTAAAGTACAAATTGTCTTTGCCCCGAATTTATTGATGTAATTTATTTCGGCGACTCATCGTCAACAACTACATAAACATCTTCATTTTCCCGTTTCATGTAGTAACGTTCACGAGCAAATTTTTCTAAGCTTTGGATGTTGGTCGTCAATTCTTTTAGTTCTGTGTCAGCTTTTTCAATTTCTACCGTGTAAAACTGTTTTTCTTCTTCTAATTTTTGTACCTGAGTGCGGTAATCATATTGGGATGCCAAGTCGTTTCTGTCAAAAAACACCATCCATACAATAAATGCAATCCCGGCTAAGAAAAACTTGTTTTTAAGAAGGTTCAATAAATTTTTCATCGCCGAAAAATGATTATCTGCTGAGTTTTAAATCGTAAACTTTTAGCGGTATTAAATCTAAATACAGCTAAAAGCTCTTATTACTGATTAGCGTTATTATAGCTTACAACGCATGCTTCGGGGTATGGCTTGTCTGCTCTTCGTCTTTCGTAGAAAGCAAAGCGATTAAACCAACAACCAAACAAACACCAATCATAACCCAAAACCAACTGGTATGTAGCAACTCTGAGCCACTTAAATTACTGAGTGGAGCTTTAGAAACGTAAACTTCTGGAGTTTTATCGGATGCAAAGCTTAAGCTGTTGCTTACAATTAATGCAAAAAATGACATTGCAGATTTTAGTAGCGTTTTCATATTTATAATTTGTTAAATGATTGATTCTTTAATGACTTCCAAAAATAACAAGCTTTAAGGAATAATTATACTTTAATTTCAATTAATCTTCTAATTTATCAAGCTCTGCTTTCACAAAGTCCATTAATTCCTTAATATACGATGCACTAAAATTGAATTCAATTCCAGCTGTCTTGTAAATTTCTTTGATGTTTTTAGTGTACCCCAATTTTAAAGCTGCAATGTAATTTGCTAAACCTTCTTCTGGATTTTCTTTGTAATTTTTCCACACTGCTATAGCTCCTAATTGTGCAATCGCATATTCAATGTAGTAAAAAGGAACTTCAAAAATGTGCAATTGCTTTTGCCAAAGGTTTTCTAAAGCCTCCTGATGGTCACTCCAGTCTACAAAATTTGCCCCGAACCTGTTGAAAATTTTTATCCAAGCTTTTGTTCTATCCTCAGTTGTGTGGTTTGGGTTTGTGTAAATCCAATGTTGAAAAGAATCAACAACGGCAACCCAAGGCAAGGTTTTTAAAACATCACGGAGTTGGTAGCGCTTGGCCCTCTTGAGTTCCTCAGGGTCTTTAAAAAATTCATCCCAATGATCCATAGATATCAATTCCATACTCATTGATGCCAATTCGGCTACCTCTGATGGGCAATGCTTAAAATCGTTAAGTTCTAAATCTGCTGTTAAAAAAGTATGTACTGCATGTCCGCCTTCATGCACCATGGTAGTTAAATCTCTAAAAGAATTTGCAGAGTTCATAAAAATAAACGGCGCACCAGTTTCCGCTAACGGATAATTGTAGCCTCCTGGTGCTTTTCCTTTTCTGCTTTCTACATCAAAAAGTCCATTGGCTTTCATCACTTCTAACCTAGAACCTAAAAAGACGTCTAATTTGTTAAAGCATTTTGTGGATTTTTCAATTAAATCTTCGCCATTTTCAAACGGTTTAAGCGGAAGTTTTCCAGAGGTATCTACTTCTGTGTCCCAAGGTTTTAGGGCTGGCAAGTTTAAGAGGCTTTTTCTTTCATCAGCTTGTGTTGCTAATAAAGGCACAACTTCTTTTTCTATTGCATCGTGAAAATTAAAACAGTCTTGAGCCGTATAGTCAAACCTGCCCAACGCAGCAAACATATAATCCCTGAAATTCTCAAAATCGGCATTTACTGCCACTTCATGGCGGATTGATTTTAGTTTGTTGAACAAATCGTTTAAAGCATCTTTGTCTTGCAAGCGTCTTTCGGTAATGCTTTCCCAGGCTTGTTGCCTTGTTGGTCTATCTAAATCCTTCAAAAAATTAGCGGCTTGTTCTAAAGTATATTCCTGCCCGTTTAAAGTTACAGACATGGCGCCAGTTATGCCCTGATACTTTTGTTGCTCAACTTGTAACTCAGTTTGCAATGGAATATTTTTTTCTCTAAAAAGTTCTAAAGATTTTTTGATGCTGCGGAGATAAACAAAATATTTATCTTGATCCAGTTCCTTCACATAATTACTTGCTACCAGCTTTTTGTTCAGTTCGTTTGCTATCGGAGCAATTTTCGGTTCGATTTCCGTCGCAAAATACTGGAACGATTTTACCAAATCTTCATTTGCCGTATCACAACTCATCTTTATATAACGCCACGCAAAATCTTCTTCTAAAGCAGCCTCTAATTCGCTTTTATCTTTTAGCCATTTTTGAAGTTCTTCAACAGCGTTTATTTCTCTTTTCAATAAATCGTCAAAAATTGGCTCAAGTGTATCCCAGTCGATATTTAAGTTCTCGGGGAGGTAATTTCGTTTTGCTTTTTCTAAAATCATAAATGTGTGCGGTAATAGATATCAAATAAAAAACATACAGCAAATGCTACAGAAGCTATGCCATTTGTTGTCATAAAAGCAAAATTAACTTTGCTTAAATCATTAGGTTTAACCAGTTGGTGCTGATAAATCAACATCCCTACAAAAATAACTAAACCTAAAAAATAAGGCCAACCTAAAGGCGTGAAAAAGAGTGGTGCAATCACAAAAATTGCAGCCAAAATATGTAGCAGATTACTGACTAACAGTGCATTTTTTTTACCCAAATACGAGGGAACGGAGTGCAGGTTTTCTGCTCGGTCAAAATCTTCGTCTTGCAAGGCATAAATGATATCAAACCCGCTAACCCAACATAAAACAGCCAACGAAAATAATATTGGTAGCATGGCAAATTCGCCCGTTATCACTAAATACGCACCAATTGGTGCTAAGGACAAGCCCAAACCCAATACCAAGTGGCAAAGTGCGGTAAAACGTTTGGTTACGCTATAGCCTAAAACCACCAGTAAAGCTATCGGTGAAAGCAGAAAGCACAGTTTATTGATGAAGTATGTAGCTACAATAAATAATACGCTGTTAATTAAAGTAAAGATTAATGCGCTATTTGCAGTAATGCGTCCCGAGGGAATATCTCTCACTTTGGTGCGAGGGTTTTTGGCGTCGATGTCTCTGTCTAAATACCTGTTAAAAGCCATCGCAGCGTTACGAGCGAATACCATACACAAGACCATTAATACTAACTTAAGCCATGAAAACTCGGCGTCAGTTGTGTTTATCGCTAAAAAAAAGCCGATAATAGCAAAGGGCATTGCGAAGATGGTGTGCGAAAATGTAACTAATGAAAGGTATTTTTTCATTAAGAGATTAGGTAGTTAAAAAGTTTTGTAGTCTGGAATTTCAAAATTTTGATTGATTTCATGAATCAGTTTTAAAACATCTTCTTTCCCCTGTTTGTTTTCAGCAGACGTTAAAATCATTTGCGGTACTTCTTCAAAAAACTCCGATAACTCCTTTTTAAACTGTGCCATGTGCTGTTGCGATTTTACCTGACCTTGCTTATCTGATTTTGTAAAGAGTAAAAAAAATGGAATGCCTTTCTCACCCAACGAACAGCAAAACTCAATATCAATTTTCTGTGGTTCTAATCGGCTATCTATCAGTACAAAAACGCACTGTAAACTTTCTCTTTTATCCAGATAATGGCGTATGAATTTCGCCCATTCCAGTCGGTTGCTTTTTGAACTTTTAGCATAACCATATCCAGGTAAATCTACAATGTACCATTCTTTATTAATCAGAAAGTGATTAATTAGCTGTGTTTTACCCGGTTTTTGTGATGTTTTGGCTAAACCTTTTACATCAACTATCATGTTTATTAACGAAGACTTACCCACGTTTGAACGACCAATAAAAGCATATTCGGGCAATTCTGGAACGGGAAGTTTGCTTATTTTGGTATTACTAACGGTAAAGTCTGCAGATTTTATGATCATGTTGCGAAATTACGAAATTATTGCCTCATTATTATTCAACTTGAAATGTTTAGATGGTGGTAAAAATATTGGCCAAGCTATAGAGTTGTAATAATTAAAAAATTATATTTGCTATAATTACCCAGGTGGCGAAATTGGTAGACGCACCAGCTTGAGGGGCTGGCGCCCTTATGGGTGTGGGAGTTCGAATCTCCTCTTGGGTACCTTTGAAATTTTTAGATACCGCTTTTTGAGTAATCAAGAGCGGTATTTGTGTTTTGTAATTACCAATGTACTTTCAATTCGATTAAACGAACTTTATTCAAAATGGTCAATTTGAAATAAAATGTGTTAATATTTGATAAGATAATCGGAATATTTCCGATTATCTTATTTATTTTGTACATTTGGGTGTGGATATAGTTCAAACACTTCGGGCATACAAAAACCAGCCAATTACCCATCAATTGCTGATGGATTCTCTTGCAGAGTACAAGCGTCCAAACGATAAAATTTACGAGTTGCTAAAAAGCGGGGTTTTGCGTTCTGTAAAAAGAGGTATGTACTTACCAGGTCCTATTTTGGCAAGTGAACAGCCAGAACCATTTTTACTGGCAAACCATATCTTGGGCCCAAGCTATGTTTCCTTAGATGCGGCTTTATCTTTTCGGGGCTTAATTCCCGAACAAGTTTTTGAAGTTTCATCAGTAACTACAAAGGCAACCCGTAAATTTAATACAGAGGTTGGCGTTTACAGCTACATACGTTTGCCGTTGCCTTATTACTCTTTCGGCATTGAACGTGTTGCATTAGGTGATAAGCAATACGCAATGGTTGCTTCGCCAGAAAAAGCACTGTTTGATAAAATAGTTACTTCTGCTGGGGTTGTTTTTAGAAGTCCCGCAAATGCCTATGATTACCTGCTTGAAAGCATGAGGATAGATGAGGATGCCTTGCAACAGCTTGATTTAGATAAAATGCAAAGCTGGCTACCCGATGCTCCTAAAAAAGAAAGCTTATCAATGATTATAAAAATGATTAAAGCCTTATGATAAAAGAGTGGTTAGATAGCTACAGTCCGGCAAACCAATACCAGGCTGCACAGAGGTTAAGAGAAATTATGCAAGAAATTGCACTAGCCGGACTTTATAGGGCTGGTTTTTTCGAGAAAGCTGCTTTTTATGGTGGCACTGCTTTACGTATTTTTTATAAGTTAGATCGGTTTTCTGAAGATTTAGATTTCTCTTTATTGAAAACAGATGAGAATTTTTCACTAGTGAAATACATGGATGCAATTATTTCAGAATTTGAATCTCAAGGAATGCAGGTATCTGTAAAAGAGAAGAAAAAATCTGCGCAAAGCAATATCGATTCTGCGTTTCTAAAATCAGAGACCATCTGGAAAGAATTGGTTTTAGAGGGAATTGTACCTCAAAGTGGTATTACCCAAATAGCCAACATCAAAATAAAACTAGAGGTGGACAAAAAGCCGCCTTTAGGTTTTAGTACCGAAGAGAAATTGTTGTTGCGTCCGTTTTCATTTTATGTGAAATGTTTTGAGATAACTGATTTGTTCGCAGGTAAAATGCATGCTTTACTTTTTAGAAAGTGGGGCGAAAACTTAAAAGGGAGGGATTGGTACGATATGGAATGGTATATCAGAAAAGGTACGCCACTAAATCTTAACCACTTTTTATTAAGAGCTAAAGATAGCGGAGACTGGGATAAAGAAACGATGAACGAGGAAGAGTTTAGAGGGTTGCTTTCTCAAAAAATTGAAGTAGTAAATATGCATCGAATCAAAGCGGATATCAGTCGATTTATCCCCAATCCCGAGATTCTGGATATTTGGTCTGCAGAATACTTTCAGGATTTAGTTACAATGCTAAAGGTCTCTTAGTCTTATAAGGGGAAAAATTTTTGAAATGATAAGAGGAAGGAGCAAGGAATAAGGATGATGTGCTAGTTCTATTTCGGTATAAAAGAGTAAAGAAAAAAGAACAAGGACGATTGAAAAGATCTTTCATCTTTGCTTTTTTAGAATGTATTATAAAAAGTAACTATAAAAGAATAAGGATGATGTGCTAGTTCAATTTCCGTATAAAACAGTAAAGGCAAAAGAACAAAGGCAATAGAAGAGATCTTTCATCTTTGCTTGTTTAGAATGTAGTTTAAGAAAAAGGAGCAAAGAATAAGGATGATTTGCTAATTCTATTACGTAGTAAAGGCAAACTAACAAGGACGATTGAAAAGTTCTTTAATCTTTGTTCCTTCCTTTTGTATCTAAATCAACGATTTTACCAAATTTTCTAACTCTTCTAAATCGAAGGGTTTGGCTAAATGTGCATCTGCACCAGCTTTTTCTGCTAAGCTTTTGATATCGTTGTTTGCCGAAAAATAAATCACAGGAATGTGCTTGAACTCTGGATTCCTTTTTAAGATTCTTGTTGCTTCAATTCCTCCAATTTCTGGAATCCAATTATCCATTAAAATTGCGTCGGGGTGTGTTTCAGCAACTCTTTCAATAATGTCATGTGAAGTTTCTGACGTTGCAACTTCATAGCCACATTCAGTTAAAATGATAGAACACAGTTCTAAAATATTAACGTCATCATCAAAAATGAGTATAGTTTTTTTCAAGTGTGGAAAATTGAGTTTTAAAAATTGTTTATAAGGCTGATAATCTCACTAACGTTGGCTATAAAATCTGGTTTAAATAAATTTAATGCTTCTTTGGGCATCGTGTTTATCTCAGCACTATCAGGATGCTGTACAATTGTTGTTCCACTTTTTTGATGAACATACTTTAGACCTTCGGCACCATCAGAATTTGCGCCAGAAAGCAGTAACCCAGCCATTCTTGCCCCATACAAATCTGCGGTGTTTTTAAACGTTACATCAATTGATGGGCGAGAGTAGTTCACTTTTTCAGAATAATCTAAAGAAACTGTACCATCTTTTTCTAACAATAAGTGATAATCGGGCGGAGCGAAGTAGATGTTTCCAGTTTCTATTGGATCTTTATCTTCACACTCAAAAACTTTTAAAGAAGTTTTCTGACTAAAAACATCATTAATACGAGAGTTTAATCCGCTTTTGCGATGTAACACGATAATTATTGCGAAGTTAATTGGAGTCTTAATCTTTGGAATAATTTCTAAAAGCACATTGAAAGAACCCGCAGAGCCTCCTATTACCAATAACTCTATCGGTTCTTTTACTTTACTTTTCTCCATATTTTTTCTTTTTCTACTTGCTGATATCCTCCTTCTAATTGGGAAAATTTTATTGTTTCTTTTGAGCCTAACGCTAAATAGCCTAATGTTTGCAGGCTGTTGTTGAAAAGATGAAAGACTTTTTCTTGCAAATTCTTGTCAAAATATATCAAAACATTTCGACATAAAATAAGCTGAAATTCATTGAAGGAACTATCAGAAACTAAATTATGGGTAGAAAATATCACGCGTTCTTTTAACTTATCAATAAATTTAACATGCTCGTAATTTGCGGAATAGTATTCGCTAAAATCTTTTATACCACCGCTGTTAATGTAGTTTTCTGTATAAGTGCGCATTAGACTTATCGGGTATACGCCATGTTTTGCAGTCTCTAAAACACTAGGATTAATATCGGTAGCGTAGATGATTGTCTTATGCGCTAATTTAGCTTCATGCATTAAAATAGAGAGCGAATAGGCTTCTTCTCCTGTTGAACATCCAGCTAACCAAATTTTTATGTGAGAATG
>JBBSTQ010000087.1:0-10562 GCA_038235745.1 Sphingobacteriales bacterium | reverse complement strand
ATTGCTTTTTACCTGACAAACAAAGCTGAATTGCCCGTTTCCGTATCAAAAATCTGGTTGATTCATCAACCGTCCTAAAGTCCTCTTTTTCCATAGATAAATATACAAAAATTACTTTAGATTGCCGTCAAGTTAATAATTAACATACCTATTAAGCTTGCAAAAAACAACCAAAGTGCAAATAGCGCAATCTCGGAGATCTTTATGCTTTCGCTAGAATAAGCAGATACAAAAGCAAAAAAAGTTAGTAGAGCAATAAAATAAATGAGTCGCATCAAATATAAATTTTCTACTAAAGTAATTAAGAGCATGGCTAAAGTTATATTACCGCACTTTTTAGACTAAAATTTAAAGCCTTTAGTCTATTTTTCTTCGCTTTTGCCTGCATTTTCAGATAGTTTCTTTGCGAATTCTTTTGGATTTAGCTGGTACTTTGCTTTGAATATTCTTGAAAAGTAGCTTTTGTTGGCTATTCCGATACGGTCAGTTATTTCGCTTATGTTTAAATCGCCAATCATCAACTGGTCGCGAGCGTATTCTAGTCTTAACTTGTTTAAATAATTGTTAATGGTTAGCCCAAAAATATGCCTAAACCCTACTTGTAGTTTGTTGGGCGTGGTTCCAATCTCCTTTGCCAATGCAGTAATAGTTAATGGAGAGCTCAAATTCGCTTTTAACAAACCTGCTGCTTTTTGTATTTTTATCATTTCAGATTTCCGCAAAATTTGTCTTTTCGGCTCGGTTTTCTTGTCATCCTGAAAATCCTGTATCTGAATGCTCAAGATTTCGTTTGATTTACCTTCCAAAAACAATTTCCGCGTAAAGCCATCCAGCTTACTTTCGCTGATTTTATCGATACAATCTGACATGGCCAAACTATAATTACCATGGTAATAGAACAATTGGTGGGCATTAAGGTCTTTAAAAAGTTTTCTGAGTTCCACGCTTACATGGTTTAAATCACAACTGATCATTTTTTTAAAATCTTTTCTGTCAATCTCCAGACTGTTAAGATGGATTTGCTTGTTGCGAGGGAATACCAAAATATGTCCGTTTTTTGCCGTACTTGCCACTATAACATTTTGAAATTGATTGATTAGGTGTAATGAATCTTTCTCTTCAAACTTATGTTTTACTTCTCCTTGAGAACAATAAATAAATTTAAGGGGATGAATGTTATTTACAGAAAAGTGAATGGTCAACTGTTCTTTAAAGGAGCAATCATACTCCAGAAGTCCAAATCCACTTTCGAAATTTATACCTTTAATGAAACCAGAGCCAAAAGCTTCTGGAATATTAAGTTGATACTCATGACAGCGGTTAAAATAAACGGTGTCGAAAGCTTCGGCTAAATTGGCAATTACATCTTTTAAAGGCAAAGACTTTACAAATATCTCGGTCATAAAAAAATCAAATAGAAATCAAATTTATGGATAAAAACCGAAATTGGGGTAAATTGAATTAAAACCGAAATCTATACCTGGCTAAATTTGCGAAAGGGATAGGAGGCAAGTGACCGAAGGGAGCTGTATTTGTTTTTCACAAATACCGAAGCGAAGCGGAGTGCCGCATAGCCCGGTGTTGTTTTTACAACATTTGCCCAAATCAAACCTCTTTAAAATGAGATGACAATTACTCAATCAATCGTTTGTGATGCTGGTTTAGCATATTATTAAGAGAGTATTTGGTCTTGCGATGTAGCATTTTGTTTTTAGCTTTTATATAAACTATATTTGTGACTACACATAATATACTGTTATTTTTGAAATTCGAAGATTTTAATTTCGTCCCATCTTTACAAGAAGGGCTTGATACGATGGGCTTTACAAAGCCTACCCCGATACAGGAAGAAGCGATTCCGCATGTTTTAGCCGGAAAAGATTTAATTGCATGCGCACAAACAGGCACTGGCAAAACCGGCGCTTATCTTTTGCCTTTGTTGCATAAAATTGAGGAAGACGACAAAAGCGTTATCGATACGCTTATTTTATCGCCTACCAGAGAACTTGCACTGCAAATTGACCAGCAAATAATGGGTTTGGCTTACTTTACTGGCTGTACTTCTATTGCAGTTTATGGTGGTGGAGATGGTTTTAGTTACGAGCAACAGAAGCGTTCGTTAACGGATGGCGTCAACATTATTGTAGCTACACCAGGAAGATTAATTGCACATTTAACTTCGGGTACTATTGACTTAAGCCACCTAAAGCATCTTGTTTTAGACGAGGCTGATAGGATGTTGGACATGGGTTTTTACGATGATATTGTAAGAATTATTAGTTATTTGCCAGAGAAAAGACAAAATCTTTTGTTTTCGGCAACCATGCCACCAAAAATAAGGGCGCTTTCAAAAAAGATTTTAGTAGATCCTGTAGAGGTTAATATTGCCATTTCAAAGCCATCCGCGGGTATTTTGCAACAAGCGTATTTGGCTTTTGATGAGCAAAAAATCGCATTACTGATCAGTATTTTGAGTAATGTTGATTATAAAAGCGTTATTGTATTTGCATCGAGAAAAGAAATTGTAAAGAAGCTTAGTTCTGCATTAAACCGTAAAGGCATTGCTTCAGAAGCGTTTCATTCTGATTTGGATCAGGAAGCTCGTGAAGATATTATGGTTCGTTTTAAAGGTAAATCTTTAGCCGTTTTGATTGGTACGGATGTGATTTCGAGAGGGATTGACGTTGAAGCCATTAGCTTGGTTGTTAATTACGACGTTCCACCAGATCCAGAAGATTATATCCATAGGATTGGACGTACAGCAAGAGCAGAAACTACTGGAACCGCAATTACTTTTGTTAATGACAAGGATCAATATAAATTTGGACGTATTGAAGCTTTCATCGGGAATGAAGTAACAAAGATTACGTTACCAGAAGGTTTTGAAGCTGGACCGGTTTACCAACCCGATGTTAGACCAAAGAAAACTTTTAACGCTGACTGGAAAAAGAAAAAACCTCAGCATAAAAGACCTCCACATAAAAAAGCTAATCCTTAAAACGATCCTGCGAATAAGTGATTTCGGTTTTTCCGTGAGGTATAGGATTAAAATTCTCGTCGATATTTACAAAAACAATTTTGTTGATGGTTAAAATACTTTGACGGGTTATTTTATTTCTTACTTCGCAAAAAAGAGTGATGGAGGTATTGCCGAAATCTGTGGCGATTAAACCCATTTCAATAATATCGCCCAATCTTGCCGAGCTTAAGAAATTAATTTCCGACATATACTTGGTAACCACTTTGCTGTTGCCTAACTGACAAATGGTATAAATAGCCGCTTCTTCATCAATCCATTTTAATAAACTACCGCCAAACAATGTTCCATTAGGGTTTAAATCTTCAGGTTTTACCCATTTTCGGGTATGGAAATTCATTTTATTAACCACAATATATTTGTTTTTGTTTAAAAACTTGCTTTATCACTCGATTTTTCTGCCTGCAAATATGATAAAAATTGGTGGTAGCAACGAGAAAAAAATGCCATAACCGAAGGGAAGATTTGATTTCCTAGGCAATAAATTTATTTATTTTTAATCTGTTTCATTTAATCTAGTTGTAAAATTTTTAGATTGAACGTTGATATTCAGAAAGTTGAATAGTTAAAGTGTATAATATGTTTCGTTTATATGGGTTAGGGTGTATTTATTTTCAATTTAATTTGTTCAAACAGATAAAATGTTTCTATATTTGTAGAGCCCTCCCAAAGGGCATGTTTTTCATAGGTAGATGTAGGGTCGAATATTTATATTCGGCCCTTTTTTGTTTTACAACCTTTTAGTATTTAATTTGTTTATAGCATATGGAAAAGAAAAAAGTGGTGGTGGCTGTTACCGGAGCAAGCGGTTCAATTTACGCCAAAATACTGTTGCAATCATTAGTTGCAATGCAAAGCCAAATAGAAGAAGTTGGGGTAGTAATGTCTGATAATGCGAAAGATGTATGGCGTTATGAGTTGGAAGACGAGTCTTTCAAGAACTTTCCGTTTAAATTTTTCGACAAAAATGATTTCATGGCTCCTTTTGCTTCGGGTTCTGCAAAATTTGATACCATGATTATTGTGCCATGTTCTATGGGAACGTTAGGGCGTATTGCCAGCGGGATTTCCAACGATTTAACAACTAGAGCGGCAGACGTGATTTTGAAAGAGCGCAGAAAGCTGATTTTGGTGGCTAGAGACACACCGCTTAACCTGATCCAAATAAAAAACATGAAAACCGTGACCGAAGCAGGTGGTATTATTTGCCCTGCAGTTCCGTCTTTTTATAGTAAACCCAAAACAATAGAGGAAGTAGCAGCCACTGTAGTAAATCGAGTGCTTGACTTAGCTGGCTTTACCACCAATACCTATCAGTGGGGCAATAGTCATGAGGATTAAATAGGATTTTATTTTTTTTATCTTACAGCCAACCGGCAGCACAAATAAACAAACATAGAAAAACTGCCTCATTTTTTTTTGAGGCAGTCTCGTAAATTTTGGCAGAATACGGTAGTAGTTTAAACTTATTTTATCTTAATTAAAGGGGGACTTTCAATCTCGGAATCAAAACGAGTAACGTCAGAAATCCCTTTGACCTCCTTAATTTTTTGAATCAGATTGTCCAGATGCACCGTATCGTTAATATAAATCATAATTCTACCCGTAAAAATCCCCGCGTCGGTTTCCATGGTAATGGAGCGCATGTTCACTTTGAAATCATTGGAGATGACTTGGGTTAGATTGTTGATCAGCCCCACTTCGTCGATCCCAGTAATTTGCAATCCTGTTAAAAAGGCAAGCTGTTTTTGGCTAGTCCATTTGGCTTTCAAAATCCGATAGCCAAAACTCGACATTAGTTTAGTAGCGTTAGGGCAGTTGGTTCGGTGTATTTTTATTCCGTCAGAAACGGTTACAAAACCAAAAACATCATCTCCAGGTATCGGATTACAGCAATTAGAAAGCTTATAATCAATCTTTTGCATGTCCTCGCCAATCAAAAGAATATCACTGTCTTTGGTTTTTACCTGCTTAATTAATTTCTGAATCTGATCCGAATCGTTTTCAACAGGCACTTTATTTCCAACAGTCTTCTCTGCTGTGGCAAACTCTTTTAAATCTTTTAAATCTATCAGCCCTTTGGCAACGTTGTAAAAAACATCCTGACTGGTTGGCAACTTAAAAAAGTAGCTCAACTTTAAAATATTGTCTGTGTTGTAAGTTATTTTTAAGGATTTAAGTTTACGCTCTAAAATTTCCTTACCGTCTTCTGCAATTTTTCTTTTTTCTTCCTTTAGGGATGATTTTATTTTCGCCTTTGCTTTGGCGGTAACCACAAAATTTAGCCAGTCCTCTTTTGGAGATTGCTTCCCTGAAGTGATGACCTCCACTTGGTCTCCGTTTTGAAGTTTATGAGATAGTGGAACTAATTTATGGTTTACCTTTGCGCCAATACACCTAGCACCAACATCCGAGTGTATTTCAAAAGCAAAATCAAGCGCTGTGGCATTTAGTGGCAACTGTAAAAGATCTCCTTTGGGCGTAAAAATAAAAATCTCGTCAGAAAAAAGATTCATTTTAAAATCGTCTAAGAAATCCATAGCGTTGGACTCGGGGTTGCTCAGCAATTCACGCACCTTTTGCACCCATTGATCCAAACCGCTATCGCTTGACGACTCTTTATACTTCCAGTGTGCCGCAAACCCTTTTTCGGCAATCTCGTTCATTCTTTCGGTACGGATTTGCACTTCTACCCATTGCCCTTTTGGCCCCATTACAGTGGTATGCAAAGATTCGTAACCGTTTGCCTTTGGCGATGAAATCCAGTCCCGTAAACGATCCGGATTTGGACGGTATAAGTCAGTAACGATAGAATAGGCCTTCCACGAGTCAGACTTTTCATTTTCTGCATCACTATTCAAAATAATCCGGATGGCAAATAAATCGTAAACTTCTTCAAAAGGAATACCTTTCTTCTTCATTTTAGTCCATATAGAATGTATGGATTTTGGCCTGCCGACTACGTTTGCGTTTAAGCCTACGTCTTCTAAAATTTTATTGATAGGGCCAATAAACTCTTTCACGAAAGCTTCTCGTTCAGCCTTTTTTTCGTTGAGTTTAAGCGCAATAAATTTGTAGGTTTCTGGCTCCACATACTTCATCGATAAATCTTCCAGCTCAGATTTTATCGAGTATAAACCGAGTCTGTGCGCTAAAGGAGCGTATAAGTAAGCAGTTTCGGAACAGATTTTTAGCTGTTTATCTCTGGGCATAAAATCCATTGTCCGCATGTTGTGCAAACGATCGGCAAGTTTTATTAAAATTACCCGCACATCATCCGCCAAGGTCAGCAACATCTTCCTGAAATTCTCAGCCTGCATAGAGCTGTTGGCATCAAAAACTCCAGAAATTTTGGTTAAGCCATCAATTATCTTGGTTACTTTTTTGCCAAATTCACGTTCAATATCTTCTAAAGTGATATCGGTATCTTCCACAACATCATGCAAAAGGGCACAAACAATAGAGGTGGGGCCCAGGCCAATCTCTTCAGCTGCAATCTGAGCAACAGCAATAGGATGATAAATATAAGGCTCGCCAGATTTTCGGCGCATATCTTTATGACTCTCGACCGCCATATCAAAAGCCATCCTGATCATCTTCTTATCGCCTTTTTTAAGCGTTGATTTACAGGCTCTCAATAATTTTCTGTAACGTTTAAGTATTTCAGATTTTTCTGCCTCAATATCTATGATGTAATCTTTCATTCAGATGAACGTTCTTTGTTTTTATTTTGTTAAAATAACGAATTTAGGGTTACTTATTGTGCTTTTTAGTAATAAATAAGCAATAAATTTGTAACTTAAAACTATGACAAGCAAGGCACTATTTCTTTTTTGCTTTTTGTTCTTATTATCTGCGTTTACAAGGGCACAAGACCTTTACGTAAAAGCCGGTACTCAGGATACGATACGCGTTTCCGCCATTAATATTGATGGCGAAATGATGCCGTGGATTGTGCTGAATGAAGTTTTGGTTAAGGATTACCGTCGTTTTAAATCGAAAGAAGACTACGACAAGTTCCGTCGGTTAAGATATAATGTGATAAAAGTGCTTCCTTATGCAAGATTTGCAGGCCAACGATACAGGCAATTGGAACGCGATTTGGCTACAACAGACGATAAGAAAAAACAAAAGGCTTTTGTTAAGGGTTGTGATAAGGAGATTAAGGAAATGTTTAACAAAGAGATTAAAAATTTGACAATCTCGCAGGGCGAAATTTTGATAAAGCTGGTTGACAGAGAGACCGGAAACAGCAGTTATGATTTAGTGAAAGATTTAAAAGGCAGTATGCCCGCTTTTGTGATGCAGAGCGTAGCTAGGGTTTTCGGACATAATCTTAAAAACAAGTACGACGTGGACGAGGAGAGAGATATAGAATCTATTATCAGAGCCACCGGCTACTACAGCTACTAATGAATTGATAATGAACAAAAAAAATATTTACCAATTTACGGCAGAAAATGCTAAAGGCGAAGATCTTAGCCTTGAAAAATATAAAGGAAAAGTTTTATTGATTGTGAACACCGCATCTGAGTGCGGTTTTACGCCACAATTGGGGCAATTGGAAGAACTTCGCAAGAACTTTGAATCTGAGGCTTTCGAAGTTTTGGCTTTCCCGAGCAATGATTTCGGACAGCAAGAACCATTGAATGATGAAGGTATCGGCCGGTTTTGTAGCATTAATTATCACACAAAATTTACCATATTTAAGAAAGTGACTGTTAGAGGAGAGGATGCCGACCCAATTTTCAAGTTTTTAGCTGATAAAAAACTGAATGGAAATGTTAGCTCGTCGCCTCGATGGAATTTCCACAAATATTTGGTTAACGCAGAAGGCGAAGTGGTCGATTTCTTTTATTCTTTTACCAAACCAGATTCTGCGAGGGTTAAAAAGAAAATTCAAAAGCTTCTAGATAAAGCCTCGAAGGCTCAAAGCTGAAGGCAGAAAGCTTGAAGCTGAAGGTAGAGGGCTCAAAGCCTAAAGCTGATGGCAGAAAGCTTAAACCGATATCGCCTATTATTATTTCGATATTGTCCTTAAAATTCAGCACCTTAAAACGTACAAGACCAATCATGAAATTAGATTTATTGTTTATAGTCGCTCATCCAGATGATGTGGAGTTAGGAGCGGCCGGCACTATTTTAAAACATAAAAAAGAAGGTAAAACAGTTGGAATCATTGATTTGACTCGTGGCGAGTTAGGCACCAGAGGAACAGCAGAAACTCGGAAACAGGAAGCGGATGATGCATCAAGAATATTAGGACTTGATGTTAGAGAGAACTTAGCAATTAGAGATGGTTTTTTCAAGAACGATGAAGAACATCAGTTGAAAGTGATCGCCGCTATCCGTAAGTTTCAACCAGAAATCGTCATTACTAATGCTTACCACGATAGACACCCCGACCATGGCAGAGCTTGTGATTTGGTAAACGACTCTAGTTTTTTAGCTGGTTTGCAGAAAGTAGAAACTTTTCAGGACGGAGATATTCAAGAACCACATCGTCCTCGTTTGCTGTTGCATTTGATTCAAGATACTTACATCAAACCGGATATTGTTATTGATATTTCTGAGTTTATGGACAAAAAGCTGGAAGCCATACGAGCGTATAAAACCCAGTTTTTTGTGGAGGGCGTAAAAAGCGACGAACCACAAACATATATCTCAAACCCCGCTTTTATGGATTTGATTATTGGCAGAACTAGGGAATATGGTCGGTCTATACAGGTTGACCATGCAGAAGGTTTTTTGTGTAAGAAGATTTTAGGGGTGGATAGTTTGTTTGATTTGAGGTAGGGATTTTTACAACCTTACTGGAAGTCGCGTCATCTCGACGATGGGAGATATTTCTTAGTTTCTTGTGTTAGTTTGGTATACCGAAGAAACAAAATTTATTTTGTTTCCGAACGGGTTGTGTAGCATTTTACTTTAGCTATACTGACACCCACTACTAGTGTACTTTGCTCCGGAATAACCGGTGTACTTTCCAGCGGAATAGTGGTGTACTTTGTAGCGGAATATCCAGGGTTTTCTTTTTTTTAAGTTTTGCAACTCAAAATTAGAATCTTTCAGAGCTTTTTTGTGTATTATTTGTTCGGACAGTTATGAGTGTTTTTTGTTAAAAAATAACTGCTAAGTAACATACTAAGTTATGGTATTAATTGGCAAAATTTAAATATTTTATGCTTTGCGATTAGGAACTAAATTTTGGCGAAATTCCTAAGAGCCTACTTATCCATCACTAATTTTGGATGTCTTACCAAACAGATAACACCTAAATAATCACATAATTATTGGTAATTTTGCATGAATTTTAAATTAAAATACTTATATTTAAAATTGATTATTATGATTTCTATAGGTAACAGAAAAAGAAATGACAAAGCTTGCTGAACTAAAAAAACACCTTAAACGAGGCGAGGTCTATCGTCGTACTGACTTGATTCAATGGTCTAAGTCCGTAGATAGACACCTTGATGCTCTTTTAGTCGATGGCACATTAGAGAAGCTTTCTCAGGGATTATATTATTATCCAAAAGAATCTGCATTCGGCAAAACACCGCCACAAGAAAAAGCGTTGGTGCGTAGTTTTCTTAAAGATGAACGTTTTTTGCTTACGTCTCCAAACGCTTACAATAGTTTAGGCTTAGGAACTACACAACTCTACAACACTCGTACGGTTTATAATCACAAACGACACGGGGAGTTTGAGCTCGGTAACAGGAAATTTATTTTCTGTATAAAGCCTCATTTCCCTAAGAAGATGACTAAAGAATTTCTATTGGTAGATTTAGTAAATAATCTCAATAAGCTTGCCGAAGACCCTAACGAAGTGTTAAGAAATCTTCAAAATAAGCTTCGGTCTATGGATCTAAAAAAATTAAAGACCTCTGTTCAAGAATACGGTAATGTAAAGGCGAAGAAAATACTGCTTCCTTTAGTTACAAATTCTTAATTCAGCAAAATGTCAAAAAATTATCTCCATAACCACAAGGATTTTTCAGCACTTCTCAGAATTATTGAGGATGAAACGGGAATACTAGCTGCTTTGGTAGAAAAAGATTACTGGATAATGCATGTCCTTTATGGGCTTAAATCTCAAGGCTTTGATTTTGAATTGAAAGGTCGTACATCACTTGCTAAAGGCTATGGAATAATTAATAGATTTACAGAAGATATTGACCTCCATATTAAACCACCGACAGAATTTGGAATTAATGAAAATCCTAAGAACGCCAAACCAAAAAATGTAAAGGCGAGAAGTGAATTTTACGAATGGCTTGCTGAAAATATCTCCATTGACGGTATTGTTTCTATTAACCCGACGGTAATTGATAGATATAAATTCATGCTGCATATTTAATATCTGGGTGGTTGAAATATTTGGCTACCCTGTTAGGGTTTTCCATCAACATATTCATGTGATTTTTGACATTTTCTTCCAGTTTGGATACATTCTTAGGCGATGGCTTTGCTGACAATCCTTGTTTTAGATCACAGTTCAGGTATTCATCCGGATTTTTTT
>JBBSTQ010000086.1:0-10622 GCA_038235745.1 Sphingobacteriales bacterium | reverse complement strand
ATTGTGAAAAAGATAGGCATAGTGACTTAAATAAAACATTCCCGGTTGATACTTTCCTAATAAGCCAAATAAGAACGTCTCTCGGTCAGTGGCAGTTTGTTTTCCAGTCCAGTCAATCCACAAGTTTTGTCTAAAATTTTTCGTTTGATATCGATAGAGCATCCCTTCAATATTCGGACGAAAAAAATTCAAAGTATCAGAAAGTAAAGCAATTGGGTAATCGTCAATTAAGCCTAGTCTAGGAAAAGCACCAATGAAAAAAGTGTGTTTTTGCTTTTGGTATTGGTAATAAACAACAGGATCTATTTTGTCTGTAAAATCTCTTGAGCCAAACTCTTTCAATGCGTTAAAGCCAACTCTAAACCGATGAACGCTATCAATCAACAGTCCAACTTCGGGCGAAAAACGAGCGCCGAAATAGGTAGGGGAGAAGCGATCATTTTTTGAATATTCTCTATTATCAACAAATCCATGAAAATTAACAACACCTTCAATAGTCTGCGAAAAACTATATTTCTCTCCAACTAAAAATAGAATCAGGAAAATAAAAAAGTGCTTTTTCAATGTCATTGATAATAGGTTTCGCCACATAAAGCAAAAACCTCTGAACTTAATAGTACAGAGGTTCTTTGTATGGTTTTAAATCTGAATTATATTCCCAATAGTAACCTAGCTGGATCTTCTAAAAGTTGTTTTACTTTTACCAAGAAACCAACAGATTCTTTTCCATCGATTACACGGTGATCATAAGAAAGTGCAACGTACATGATCGGGCGGATAACCACTTGTCCGTTTTCAGCAACTGGACGTTCAACAATGTTGTGCATCCCTAAAATAGCCGATTGTGGTGCATTGATGATAGGTGTTGAAAGCATGGAACCGAAAATTCCACCGTTTGTGATGGTAAAGTTTCCACCAGTCATTTCATCAATACCTAATTTACCGTCACGAGCTCTAACCGCTAATCTTACTACTTCTTTTTCAATCTCAGCCATCGTCATGCTTTCTGCATTTCTTATGACAGGAACTACCAAACCTTTCGGTGCAGAAACTGCGATAGAGATGTCAGAAAAATTACTGTAAACTAATTCGTCGCCGTCAATTCTTGCACCAACAGCTGGGAAGTCTTTTAACGCTTCAGTAATCGCTTTTGTGAAAAACGACATAAAGCCTAAGCCCACACCATGTTTTTCTTTAAAAGAATCCTTGTATTTTTTTCTTAGCTCCATCACTGGTGCCATGTTTACCTCGTTAAAAGTAGTCAACATAGCGGTCTCGTTTTTCACGGTAACCAAGCGTTTCGCAATCGTTTTACGCAAAGAACTCATTTTTTCACGACGTTCGTCTCTTGCTCCCGCAACGGACGGTGCAGAAGTGCTTCCTCCGGTTTTCGATACAGTGCTTTCAACTTTAGCCTTAGAACTTTCAGCTTTCTGAGCGTTCATTGCATCTTCCTTGGTGATTCTACCGTCAACGCCTGTGCTTTTAACATCTTTTGCATCAATACCTTTTTCAGCTAAAATTTTGGCTGCCGCTGGAGACGGAGTTTTATCTGCGTAAGAAGTCCCACTTTTTTCACTTTTTACCGACTCAGCGCTTTCAGCATTTGACTTTTGACTTTCAACTTTTGCACCACCGCCAATTATAGTTGCCACAACTGCTCCAATTTCCAAAGTATCGCCTTCGTTAGCCACCGTATTTAATATTCCAGCAACTTCAGCAGGTAATTCAAAAGTCGCTTTGTCAGATTCTAACTCGGCAATAACTTCATCCAGCTCTACGCTTTCGCCGTTTTGCTTTAACCATTTGGTCAAAGTAACTTCGGTAATAGATTCTCCAACAGATGGAACTTTGATGGTAGTCTCTTTAGCTTCGGATTTTACCTCAGTCGCTGATTTCTCTTCCGTTTTTTCTTCAACTTTTTCTACGCTTTCGGCTTTCGGCTTTTCGCTTTCTGCATTCCCCGCACCGCTTTCGTCAATTTTACAAACCAATTGTCCAATTTCAAGCGTATCGCCTTCTTGTGCAACCAATTTCAAAGTTCCAGCTTTTTCAGCAGTTAGTTCAAACGTTGCTTTATCAGATTCCAACTCGGCGATAACCTCATCCATTCCTACTTGATCGCCATCTTGTTTTACCCATTTTGCTAGGATAACTTCTGTGATTGATTCGCCTACTGCGGGTACTTTAATTTCTAAGCTCATAATGTTTTTTAATATAACCTCTTCACTAATCTACTTTAGCTGTTTTGGCTTTGGATGTTTCTTTAACTACTTCTATCACTTCTTCAATGTTTTCTATATTGAAGGCTTTAGCAACAATTGCAGCTTGTTCTGCCAAATGTTGTTTAGCAAAACCCGTTGCAGGGCTACTTGATGGTTTTCTGGAAATTACCTCGAAATCAAAGTTAGATTTTCTGAAAGTCCTACATATAAATGGCCAAGCCCCCATGTTTTCAGGCTCTTCTTGTACCCAAATAAATTCGGCTTTTTTGTATTTAGCTTTAATTGCGTCTAATTGCTTAAACGGAGTAGGATACATTTGCTCCAACCTTACAATTGCAACGTCTTCACGCTTGTCTTTTTGTTGTTCTTCCTGTAAATCATAGTAAATTTTTCCGGAACAAATTAAAACACGTTCAACTTTTTCAGCTTTTACATTTACATCATCAATTACCTCTTGAAATTTACCTTCAGTAAAATCAGACAAAGGAGAAACGCATTTTGGGGATCTCAACAAACTTTTTGGAGAGAAATTAATTAATGGCTTACGAATACCTCTTTTCAACTGGCGACGTAATGCGTGGAAAAACTGTGCAGGAGTGGTGCAGTTCACCACTTGCATGTTAAATTCGGCGCAAAGCTCTAAAAAGCGCTCAATCCTTGCTGATGAATGTTCCGGTCCTTGTCCTTCGTACCCATGAGGTAATAAAATAACCAAACCATTTCCACGTTGCCACTTTGTTTCAGCAGAAGATATGTATTGGTCAAAAATTATCTGGGCACCGTTAAAGAAATCTCCAAACTGTGCTTCCCAAATAGTTAAAGCATTAGGGTTTGCCATGGCGTAACCATATTCAAAGCCTAAAACACCGTACTCGGAAAGGTGTGAGTTATAAATTTCAAACGGCGCTTGTGTTTCAGAAATATGTTCTAAAGGTGTGTATTCTTCTTCAGAATCTTCCATTTTAACAACAGCATGTCGGTGAGAAAAAGTTCCACGCTCTACATCCTGTCCGCTCATCCTTACTCTATTCCCCTCATTTACCACGGTAGCGTAAGCCATTAATTCTCCCATTGCCCAGTCTAGAACATGGGTTTCGGTTGCCATTTTTAAACGCTCGTTGAACAAACGCTCAATCTTAGATAAGAACTTTTTATCCGCAGGTAAAGTGGATATGTTTTTTGCAACTTGTAAAAAGTCCTTTTTATTAACCGATGTATCTGGTGATACATCGAAATCTTCTTGGGTAGAAAACCTCATTTTGCTCCAAGCACCAGAAAAAGCTGGGTTTGTTGGTGCACCTGGATCTTCTTTAGCCTCGTTTAAACGCTCCTGCAATAGATCTTTAAATTCCTTTTCCATTTGCGTGGCCAATGTACTATCCACGGCACCAGAAGAAAGAAGATTCTCTACATAAATTTCTCTTGGATTAGGGTGTTTTTCAATGGCCTTATAAAGTAAGGGTTGCGTAAAACGCGGTTCATCAGCTTCATTATGGCCATATCTACGGTAGCATAAAATATCAATAAAAACATCATTATGGAAACGCTGACGGTATTCCATCGCCATATTAATGGCATAAACCACCGCTTCTACATCATCTCCATTTACATGGAAAACGGGCGAAAGCGTTACTTTTGCTATATCTGTACAATAAGTTGATGAACGGCCATCTTTATAATTTGTGGTAAATCCAACTTGATTATTGATGATCAAATGGATAGTTCCTCCGGTGGTATAAGCGTCTAATTTAGACATTTGTAAAACCTCATAAACCAAACCTTGGCCGGCTACAGAGGCATCTCCATGCAATAAAATTGGGGCTATTTTTTTATACTCACTGCCATATTTCAAATCCATTTTAGATCTTGTGATGCCTTCAACTACGGCAGCAACGGTTTCTAAGTGAGACGGATTTGGACATAAACTTAAGTGAACTTTTTTGTTTGATGATGTTTCTACATCAGAAGAAAAACCTAAATGGTATTTAACATCGCCACCAAAAGGGAGGTCTTTATTGTACTTTCCTTCAAATTCGGAAAACACATCTTTATAGGTTTTGCCCATAATGTTGGTTAAAACATTTAACCTTCCACGGTGAGCCATTCCTATCACAAATTCCTCTATCCCCAAATCTGCACCTTTTTCAATTACAGAATCTAATGCGGGAATTAAAGCTTCAGCACCTTCTAGTGAAAATCTCTTTTGGCCTAAAAATTTTGTCCCCAAAAAGCTTTCAAATGCAACCGCCTGATTTAACTTTTTAAGAATCCTTTTTTTAGTGTCTAAATCAAAATCTGGCTTGTTTCTGGTTTTTTCCATACGCTCCTCAAACCATTTAAGTTTGATCGGATTACGCATGTATCTATATTCGATACCTATAGATTGGCTGTAGGTGTCTTCTAATAACTTATGAATTTCTTTTAGCGTCGCCGGACCTAAGCCAACTTCAACACCTGCATTAAATACCGTATCTAAATCAGATTTTGCTAGCCCAAAAGTTTCTAATTCTTTACCTGGAAAATATTGTCTTCTTTCTCTTACCGGATTTGTTTTGGTAAATAAGTGACCGCGAGTACGGTAACCGTTAATCATGTTTAAAACGTTAATTTCTTTTAAAACATGTTCTGGTGGTGTGCCACCTGCTGTTGGTTCTGTTGCCTCAGTTTCTGACTGCTGTCCGAAATCAAAACCTTCAAAAAATTTTTGCCACCCGAAATCTACTGATTGAGGGTCTTCTTTGTACGATTGATATAAAGAATCAATATAGGCTGAATTTGCGTTGCTGAGATAAGATAAACTATCCATCTAAAAATTAATATGTTCGTTTGCAAAAGTAAAAAAAATAGCTTTGGAAAACACTAATTAATTGGCTTTTAATTCAGCTAAATTACAACAGAGAGACTTTTATAACGACAGTCTTAATTTAGTTTTTTATCAGGTCGATAAAGGAAACTATATTTCTAATAATCTTTAAATTGCCTGTCTCATCGCCATTATAGTTAGCTATCCGATTGCCGGTAACCATCAACATAGTTTCAGAAACGGCGTTTTTCAAGTTTTTTAAAACGTTCTCAGTATTTGCATCGCCCAAAGCGGTTGTTAAAACCGTAAAAGCAAAATCCGGCTGATAATAATCCACAACCTCTTTTAGCGTATCATAAGGTAGGTTTTGACCTAAATAAAGACAGTGATGACCGTATTTTCTGAGCAAATACTGCGCAAAAAGCAAACCCAGCTCGTGTTGTTCTAGCGGAGGCAAAAATAAAATGTATTTTTTTGAGCGGTCATTCGCCTTAACTTGTAGCTTATAAGTTGCTTCAATTATTTTCTGCTCAATTTTATGGGTAGCAAAATGTTCATGTGCTGGGTTTATGGCACCTACTTGCCACATTGCGCCAATTTTATATAAAAAGGGAAAAACAATTTCTGACACGGCATCTTCCAGCCCTATCTTATCAATGCAATAATTTATAATCCCTTCAAACTCCGTATCGTCCATTTTTATCATGGCGTTGCAAAGCGTTTGAATTTGTGTATGAGCGTTGTTGTTATTTGTTTGAAGCGTTTTAACTAAGCTGATTAATTCAGCACTATCCATTTTAGATATTTTACTGATTTTATAGCCATTATCACTAAGGGTGGCAATGTTTAAAAATGTACACAAATCGTCATCATCATAATAACGGATATTAGTGTCGGTTCTTTTTGGCGTTACCAACTGATAGCGTTGTTCCCAAATTCTTATTGTATGAGCCTTTATACCAGTTAAACTCTCAATATCGCTGATGGAAAAATATCTCAAACCCGTAATTTTAACAAATATATTTTACTGTGTAATAACTACGTTAACAAATTTACATTCGCTTTGTTTTCTATAAGGAGTTGAGTCGTTTGAGATAATAGTCGGATTGAATCAAAATAGCCTCAATTTCTGGTTTATCCATTTTCTCCAACAAACGGTACATCATGCTTATTCGATTGTTGTTTTTTAGTTTAGCCTCATGTTGAAGATAAAAATTCCAATACAAACTATTCAGCGGACATGCTTTTTCGCCATGTCGTTTATCTTTATCATAATGGCACCCCTTACAGTAATTACTCATTTTGTTGACGTAATTCGCCGAAGCAACATAAGGCTTCGAGCCGATTAGACCGCCATCTGCAAACTGGCTCATGCCACGCGTATTGGTGATTTGAACCCATTCTACCGCATCAATATAAACACCCAAATACCAGTCATCTACTTCTTTAGGGTCGGCACCGATGAGCAACGCAAAATTACCGATAACCATTAATCTTTGAATATGATGGGCATAAGCATTATCCAAAGAGTTGTTGACGCAGTGCTTTAAGCAGTTCATTTGCACATTGCCATCCCAAAACCATTTTGGTAAAGGTGTGCTGTTTGATAAATAGTTTTTCGTGGCAAAACCCGGCATCTGGTCCCAGTAAATTCCTCGCATATACTCTCGTCAACCAATTACCTGCCTTACAAAACCTTCCACTTGCGCAATATCTATTTCGGCTTTATTGGCTTCCCAAATGGTAATTACTTTTGCCAAAACTTCTTGTGGCGAAATCATTTTCAAGTTTAAAGCAAAGGATATTCTAGAATGAAAAAGCGTATGATGTTCCTTTAGCATGGCATCTTCATATCTGCCGAAAACGGGCAAAAGTTCCTTACAAAAATAATCTAAAACCTGTAAAGCTTCTTTTCGATTCGCGGGATGCTCAAATTCCTTGGCATTGATTTTCCCGAAGTAATCGACCTTGCAATCATCTAATAGCTTAACTATTTCTGAAACATCTTTTTTGAAAGTTAAAGAAGCTTTTAACGGATATTTACCGTCATATTTCTTACGATTTTCGTGGTCATAGTTCCATTTACTGCCTACGGGTTCTAGTTTTTCATCTACTAAAATGCGGTGTTTTTTCCGCATATCTCGGTAAAAACTTTCCATTAGGTATTGCTTTTTGTTTTTGAAAAACTCTTTTACGTCGCCGCGTTCGGTGTAAAAATGTTCGGTATCTACAACTGAAGTTTCAATTTCTAAAGCTTCGCACATTTTTTTTAGCTGTTCATCCAATCTGTATTCATCTGGCAACTGGTATTCAAATTTTTCAGCGTTTATTTTTTTTAAGATTTGATTGATGTTTTCTTCAAAGGTCTGGCGGTTTTGTTCATCGTTCAGTTTAATGTAGATTACTTGGTGACCAGCTTTCTGTAGTTCCTCGGCAAAGTTTCGCATCGCCAAAAAGAAACCGACAATCTTTTGAATGTGGTGCTTCACATAATTTTGCTCTTGCATCACTTCCATCATTAAATAAGTGACGTCGGTATTTTTTTTCGTAAACCAAGAATGTTGATGATTAAGCTGGTCGCCTAAAATTAAACGAAGTGTTTTTGCCATGGTAAATAAACAGTTATTTGGGATGATGTTTTTTGTGGAAATTGAAATTGATGAGTTTGATCAATAATATCAGCAAGCGCTCAGTTTAAAGATTGGAATTCTTCATGAAATTTTAATTAAATTTGAATTGATGAACAGTTTAGGTACCATTAAAGCAAAATTGAAAATCCATAAGGAAAGATTAATGGAGAAATATCCGATTAAATCTATCGCTATTTTTGGGTCTTATGCTAAGGAGGAACAAAAAAAATCTAGCGATCTAGATTTGATGGTTGAATTTAATGGTAAAATAGGTGTTTAATTTATTGATTTAGCAGATGAGTTGGAAAACCTAATTGGTTTTAAGGTTGACCTGGTGTCCAAGAATGGGATAAAGCAAAACTACTTCAATCAAATTAGTTCTGATTTAATATATGTCTAAAAGAGATATACAGCTACTTATAGAGGATATTGAGATAGCTAATTCAAAGATCATCAAATATATTGCTGGGTTGAATTACGACTCATTTATAGCGGACGACAAAACTATTGATGCGGTGGTAAGAAACTTAGAGATTATTGGCGAAGCAGCAAATAAAATTGATAATAGCTTCAAAATCAAAAATCCGCAAATTGATTGGAACAGAATTAGGGGTTTAAGAAACAGAATTGTCCATGATTATTTTGGATAGATAGTGAAATCGTTTGGACTATTATAAATGATGATTTAGAAGGGGGCTAGTTTCTCAGCTAGAAAACCTTAACTAGTAGCTTTACTTCCCCAACCAAAGCCCAATATACTCGCCTTTCGCATCATATTCTGAAGCCTGCTTTTCTATAATGAAATGGCGGTTTGTAAAGGCTTTTCTTGTTTGATAATAATATCTTACTGATTAGCCAATTATTTTTAATCTATGTTTCTAGACAAACCTCTCTCCAAAAATCAATCATCTCAATTTGATGTAACTGGCAAATCATTATAATTTTAGACATACTAAAATCAACATCTCCTTTTTCCCAAGTCTGGTATGTGTTTCTACTCATATTTAATTGGTTAGCTACAAATTCTTGGCTTAGTTCTTTTATTAGCCTTTGTTTTCGTAAAAATAAACCAATTCTTTGGTCAATTTTTTTGCTTTCCATAAATGGCGATGATTTAGGTAGAAAAATGAACAAAATTTATTTTGCATTTTGACAAGTACAGCTTGGCATTAATTTTATTTTTAATGTTTTACATTTATTTAAAATTAGGGACTAAATTATTAACCATATTTTAAATAAAATTTTAAAACCTAGAAAAAAATGAAAAAAACCATTATCCCCACACTTGCATTAATGCTGATAGGCATATTTGCACAAGCACAAACAGAAAGTAAAGAACTTAAACAAACACTTTATTTAAGCAAGCAACTAAATATTACCGACTCGCTTACCACACAAGTAGAAACCATTATGGCAAATTATAAAACCAATGCCGCTAAAGTAATGGAAAACAAAAAGTTTACTCCAGAAGAAATGCGTACCAAAATTGAGGCCTTAATTGAAGATAAAAATAACAAGCTTAAAAAAATATTAAGCGAAGACCAACTACAAAAGTTTTTACCCACCTCAGAAAAAAAGAAAGAATAAATTTTAACTAAAGTTAAATATTATGAAAATTTTTAAAATAATAATGGTGTTTGTACTCTTTTTATCTTTTAATTCCTGCAAGAAAGAAAAACTTACCAAAGAAACCCAAATTGGAGCCAATACTTTTTCTTGTAAGATAAATGGAGTTGTACATATACCTAATAATGAAGCTTTTTCAGTAAAGGCAATAAGTTTAATCTTGTATACAAATGATGAACCTGGTTATTTTGACTTAAGTTTATTAACAAATTACTCTACAGAAAAACCTTCTGAGAAGATTTATATAACACTTTATAAAATTAAACAAGTAGGTGTTTACAAACTAAGTAGTAATGATTTTAGATATGGTACTTATATTTTAAATGTACAGAATAATTCAACAGGACGTTTTGGCGTAACCTATGATAGTAAAGTCTTTAATAAAGGGGAAGTAAACATTACTAAATTAGATAGAGAGAACAAAATTATATCAGGTACTTTTTGGTTTGAAGCCAATAATGAAAACAACTTAAATGACAAAGTATCAGTTACCGATGGCCGATTTGACCTTAAAATTTAATCTTAGAAAAATTAAATAATCTAAAAATAACATCATGAAAAAAATTAAAATGATTAGGATTTTCACACTGTTGTTAATAACAATAGGTACAATGTCCTGCAAAAAAGAAACGTTAACTAAAGCTACGCAGATTGGAGCGAATACATTTTCTTGTAAAGTTAATGGTGTTATTCATATTCCTAATAATGAGGCATTTGGTGCAAGGGCGATTAGTACAAGTTTAAGTAAAAATGAAAATCCTATTTCTTATAATATTCAAATTTTAACTAATTTTTCTAGAAAAGAGCCTTCAGAAAATGTATATCTAACAATCTATAAAGTTAATGAAATAGGTGTTTATAAAATGAGTGGTTCTGAATTTAGATTTGGCACTTACATTTTAGGTATACCAAATGGATTAGGAGGTATTAAGTACACTAGTAAAACTTTTAATGATGGAGAAGTAAACATTACGAAATTAGATTTAGTGAATAGAATTGTATCAGGAACTTTTTGGTTTGAAGCTACAATCGATAATAATCCAAATGAGAAAGTCTCTATAACCGATGGTAGATTTGACTTAAAAATTTAATAACCAAGTCCTAAAAAATTACATTATGAATAAAATTAAAATTATTAGGAGTTTTATCCTAACAGGGCTTTTATTACCCATAAGTTTGGTAATATTTGGTACCCCTATCGGAGCAAATTTAAACAGCCCAATAATTGCAGGCACTTTAAATGTTGGTAATACTTTTACCGATACCAAAAGTAATGCACCAGCAAATGGCTATGGTAATAATATTGGGCAAGCGAGCGATGATATTTATTACAAATTT
>JBBSTQ010000085.1:0-10666 GCA_038235745.1 Sphingobacteriales bacterium | reverse complement strand
CTTTGGTTTGCTCGCGACCCTAGACTCGTCCCGATAGCTATCGGAACATGGACAGTTAAATCTATATTAACAAATGATAGTTGCTTTTTAAATACAAAAAGCCCCACATCACGATAAATATCGGGATTATGAGGCTTTGTTTGCTCCCAAGCCTGGACTCGAACCAGGGACCCTCTGATTAACAGTCAGATGCTCTAACCAGCTGAGCTACTTAGGAATTTCTGGTTGTTTCAAAAACTGTAAAGCTTTTGCCCTTTCGGGAGTGCAATGTTCGGAATTATAATCCTTAAATCAAAAAATAAATTTAAAAACTTTCCCTTACATTACGTTTTAAAAAACTCTAATCGATTAAAATTAAAGTTTTAAAGTGATCACATCAGGATTCGAACCTGAGACCTACTGCTTAGAAGGCAGTTGCTCTATCCAGCTGAGCTATGCGACCGTAATTTCTTATTTCACAATCAGGATTCAAACCTGACATCTTGAGTCTTTCTCTCCTGCTCTTCCCGATAGCTATCGGGACAGCTGAGCTATGCGACCGTAATTTCTTTTTTCACAACCAGGATTCAAACCTGACATCTTGAGTCTTTCTCTCTTGCTCTTCCCGATAGCTATCGGGACAGCTGAGCTATGCGACCGTAATTTCTTTTTTCACAATCAGGATTCAAACCTGACATCTTGAGTCTTTCTCTCTTGCTCTTCCCGATAGCTATCGGGACAGCTGAGCTATGCGACCGTAATTTCTTTTTTTTGTGCACCCACCTGGGCTCGAACCAGGGACCAAAAGATTATGAGTCTTCTACTCTAACCAACTGAGCTATAGGTGCCGAAATCATCACTGATTTGCGGATGCAATGTTAGCGTTTTTTTCTAAATAATACAAAAAAAATACGCTCTGTTTTTTCAAATGACTGGTTATGGCAAATATTTTAGCACTTTACTTTTGTAACTCACTCATTATCAAAATATCGATTTAAAATCTGCAGGCTTCGCATTGCTTACGATTTCGTAAATTTTCTCAACAATATCGTCCACGCTTGGTTTGCTGAAGTAGTCTCCATCAGAACCATACGGCGGTCTGTGCTCTTTTGCCGTTAAAGTTTCGGGTTTGGCATCCAAATAAAAATAACCATTTTGACGTTCCAGAATATCTCTTAAAATAAATGCACTGGCACCTCCAGGTACATCTTCATCAATAATCAATAGCTTATTTGTTTTCTCTAAAGACTTCCCGCAATCCATCGCCAGATCAAACGGCATCAGCGTTTGCGCATCAATTACTTCTGCGTTTACACCAAAACTTTCCAACTCTTCAGCCGCCTCCAAAACTAGCTTTAGCGTTGAACCGTAGGAAACAATGGTAATGTCTTTTCCTTCTCGCAATACCTCAACTTCGCCCAAAGCAACCGTAAAATCTCCAGGGTTTTCGGGCATCTTTTCTTTCAAGCGATACGCATTTAAGCACTCAATCACTAACGCTGGCTCGTCTCCCTTTAAAAGCGTGTTATACATCCCTGCAGCCTGCGTCATGTTGCGAGGCAAACACAAACGGATCCCTTTTAGCGAGTTTAAAATCATCCCTATGGGGGAACCAGCATGCCAAATCCCTTCTAAACGATGCCCACGAGTACGGATAATCATAGGTGCAATTTGTCCCGCTTTTGTTCTATAGCTTAGGCTGGCCAAATCATCGCTCAACACGTTCAAAGCAAACATCAGGTAATCTAGATACTGAATCTCGGCAATCGGTCTAAATCCGCGTAAAGCTAAACCTATCCCTTGCCCTATAATGGTCATCTCACGAATACCTGTATCGGTAATTCTTAGTTCTCCGTATTTTTCCTGCAAGCCTGCAAATCCTTGGTTTACGTCGCCAATATTGCCTAAGTCTTCGCCAAAGGCAACCAACAGCTTATTTTTTGCAAAATTTGCATCAAAACAGGCGTTCAAGAGCTCTCGTCCATCCACCATATTACGGTCTTCGCCGTAAATTATGTCGGTTTTTTCTACATTCAACGGAGATTTATCTGTTTCAGAAAAAAGTTTGGTATTGTAGCGTTCGTTATTTTCGGCAAGTTCTTTTTTATACCAAGCCAAAAGTTCGTTTCTTTTGTCAGAGGGTTGGTTACGACTTAAACGAATGGTTTTACGGACTGCAGAAATAACTTCTTTTCTTAAAGGGTCAATCTCAGATTTTAAAATCAAAGACACCTTCTTTACCGCTTCAATATCCCCGGCCACAGCATCAATTAGTGCCAGTGCTTCTTGTTTTTCTTGCTTTACAACGGTTGTCAAATCTTTCCAAGCTTCACGCAGAGTCTCTTTAACAAGCTTTTTCCCATCGGCTTCCAGTTTCAAAAGATCCTCTTCACTAATGATAGCAGAAGACAAAATCCACTCTCGCATTTTAACTAAACAATCGTGTTCTTTTTCCCAGTTTAAACGTTCTGGCGATTTATACCGCTCATGTGAACCAGAACTTGAATGCCCTAAAGGCTGAGTAAGTTCGGTAACATGGATTAACACTGGCACATGTTCCTCACGGCAAAGCTTAATCGCTCGCTCGTAGGTTTCGCAAAGTGCTACATAATCCCAGCCCTTAACTTTAAAAATCTCAAAGCCCGGTTTTCCTTCTTCTCTCTGAAAACCTTTTAAAACTTCTGATATGTCTTCTTTTGTGGTTTGATATTTTGCCGGCACAGAAATGCCATAATTATCGTCCCACACAGAAATCGCCATTGGTATCTGTAAAACACCAGCTGCATTTATAGCTTCAAAAAATATCCCTTCGGTGGTTGATGCGTTGCCAATTGTACCAAATGCAACCTCGTTTCCGTTTACCGAAAAATTTGAAAATTCTTTAAGTTCTTTATTTTGGCGATACAGTTTAGATGCGTATCCCAATCCAATCAACCTTGCCATTTGACCAGCAGTTGGAGAAATATCTGACGATGAATTTTTTTTCTCGACCAAGTTTTTCCACGTTCCGTCTTCATTTAGTGAGCGAGTCGCAAAATGGGCATTCATTTGCCTGCCTACTGACGCTGGTTCTTTTTCAATATCCGGATTTGCATAAAGCTGGGCGTACATTTCTTTGATGGTCGTCATCCCAGTAGCAAACATAAATGTCTGATCTCTGTAATATCCTGCTCGCCAATCGCCGTTTTTAAACGCCTTTGCCATGGCTAGTTGCGCAACTTCTTTTCCGTCGCCAAAAATACCAAACTTCGCTTTTCCGGTTAGCACTTCTCTACGACCCAAAATACTGGCTTGTCGGCTCCTAAACGCTAGATCGTAATCATTAACCACCATTTCTCTGAAATCGTCAAAGGTTAAATTCGAAGTTTCGTAAGCTTCTTCTGGATTGTAGTTACGCTCTGTCATGTTAAATTAAAGGCTCAAAATTCAAAAATAGCAAAATAATTTATGGTCTGAAACTATGTAACGATGTTTAAAAAAATTTGATTCGGTTGCTGAATTGGTTATCTTTGATTAAACTAACATTAAAATATGAAAAAGATTTTGTTATTATGTTCAGTAATTATTGGTTTTGTTGCTTTTACAGCGATGCAAGACAACAAATCTGAATTTAAATTTAACGAAGAAACGCATGACTTTGGTAAAGTGCCACAAGGAAAGCCCGTTTCTTTTGTATTTAAATATACCAATGTAGGCGATGAGCCTTTAATTATTACTGCAGTAGAATCTACTTGCGGTTGCACTGTGCCAAGTGTTGAACCAAAACAAGGCACACCAGTATTAAAAGGGCAATCTGGCTCTATCACTTTAACTTACAACGCTGCGGTTGCCGCTCCGTTTAATAAGTTTGTGAAAATTACCTCGAACTCAAAAACTCCTTTAAAAATGCTTTACGTTAAAGGCGAGGTTGAAGCAGCTAAATAGTTGATTTAAAAATTAATTCAAAGCCATTTCATTGTATTGAAATGGCTTTTTTATGTCGAATTTACAACACAATACATGCTAGAGGGAATCAAAAACATCATATTTGATTACGGTAACGTGATTTTTACCATTGATTTTAAACGCACACAAAAGGCTTTTGAAGATTTAGGAATTAAAAACGTAGAATCATTTTTTGCGCACAAAGGGCATCATTCTATTTTCGACCAGTTTGAAGCTGGGCAGACTACGGCTGCGGAATTTAGAAGCGGAATTAGAGAATTAGTAGGTAATGCCGGCTTGACTGATGAGCAAATTGACAGCGCTTGGAATTCTTTATTAGTAGGTGTGATGGAAGGAAACCACGATCTATTGTTGAAATTAAAAAGCAAATACCGCACTTTTTTGTTGAGTAACATCAATGAGATACACCTTAGTTTTATTACTCACTATTTGCAAAAAGAGTTTGGTTTAGATGGTAATGATGGCTTTTTCGAGAAGATTTATTACTCACATTTAGTTGGCAAGCGCAAACCCAACCCGGCAATTTTTGAGCAAGTGCTTTCAGAAAACGGATTGAATCCGAAAGAGACCTTGTTCATAGATGACAGTCCGCAACATTTAAAACCTGCTGGGGAATTGGGGATCAACACTTACCTATTGACTTATCCGGATAGTATTTTAAAAGTTTTTAAGGACGAGGTGTAATTTCGTTCGATTTAAAAATGGCAAGTTCGAGAGAAAAAAACGCGACATTAATTAAAGCCGAGGCGCAGCGACTCGGCTTTGCTTTTTGCGGAATTGCCAAGGCTGGTTTTTTGGAAGAAGAAGCGCCGCAATTGGAAAGCTGGCTAAATAACAGCTTTAACGGCAAAATGGATTATATGAACAACCATTTTGACAAACGCCTAGACCCAAGGTTACTTGTTGATGATGCGAAAAGCGTGATTTCGGTTAGTCTTAATTACTTTACGGATGCCCAACAAATAGATAAAGAAGCGCCAAAACTTTCCAAATACGCTTACGGCACAGATTATCATTTTGTATTTAAGAATAAGCTAAAATCTTTAATGCAATTTATTGAAGCAGAAATTGGCGAAGTAAACGGTAGAGCCTTTGTTGATTCGGCACCAGTTTTGGACAAAGCTTGGGCACAAAGGGCTGGTTTAGGCTGGCGAGGAAAACATACTAACTTGATTTCCACAAAAAGTGGCTCTTTCTTTTTTTTAGGAGAGTTGATCGTCGATTTGGATTTGCAGGAAGACCAACCCTTTACCGCCGACCATTGTGGTACTTGCACCCGTTGTATTGACGCCTGCCCTACCGAAGCCATCGTTGGCCCTTATTTGGTGGATGGAAGTAAGTGCATTTCTTACCTGACTATCGAACTAAAAGACCAACTTCCACAAGAGTTTAAAGGAAAAATGGACAATTGGATGTTTGGTTGCGATGTTTGCCAAGATGTTTGCCCATGGAACCGGTTCTCTGTACCACATCAGACCCCAGAATTTAATCCACACCCAGATTTGCTCCATTTAAAAAAACAAGACTGGGAAGATATTACTACAGAAGTTTTTCAAAAAGTGTTCAAAAAATCGCCAGTCAAGCGAACAAAGTTTGAAGGGTTGAAAAGGAATATTGAGTTTTTGAGGGTTGGAGAGGATTAAAGAATAAGGATGAAAAGGGCAAGGACTGATTTTGTTATCAAAGAATAAAGAGCCAAGATTAAAGATTGATTTTGTGATGAAAGAACAAGGACAAAAGAGCAAAAACCGACTTGTAAGCTTTTTGACAGGACTGATTTATACGTTCTCAAGACCTAATCAAATAGTTACTAATGAACTAAATCCTCACGCCATAAACCAATGAACCGATGACAAATGAACTTAATTCCAAATTTCAAAGCCTAACAACCTAGCAACCGAACAACCTAACCACCTATAACCCTAACCAACTACCTAATACTGCTCCTTCTCATTCGGGAAATTGCCACTTTTAACGTCCGTTACGTAAGATTGTACTGCACCGTTAATCTGGCTGTACATATCTAAATACTGACGTAAAAACCTTGGCGTAAAACCTTTGGTTAAACCAATCATGTCGTTTACTACTAAAACCTGTCCGTCGCAATGTTGGCCGGCTCCAATCCCAATGGTTGGGATGATCACACTTTTGGTTACTTCTTTCGCTAAACTAGCAGGAATTTTCTCCAATACAATCGAAAAACAACCTGCTTCTTGAATGCGCAACATATCTTTTTTAAGTTTCTCGGCTTCTGCTTCTTCCTTAGCTCTAACGGTATAAGTCCCAAATTTGTAGATGGATTGTGGCGTTAAACCCAAATGGCCCATTACAGGGATGCCGGCCGCTACAATTCTTTCTATCGATTCTGCAACTTCTCCCCCACCTTCCAACTTTACCGCATGTGCACCAGATTCTTTCATAATGCGGATGGCAGAATTTAGCGCTTCCTTTGAATTCCCTTGATAAGTCCCAAAAGGTAAATCGACTACCACCAAAGCTCTTTTAGTCCCTCTAATTACTGATGAAGCATGATAAATCATTTGATCTAACGTAATTGGAAGTGTAGTCTCATGCCCTGCCATTACCATTGAAGCTGAATCGCCCACTAAAATCACATCAATTCCACCTTCATCAACCACAGTCGCCATTGAATAATCATAAGCAGTAAGCATCGCAATCTTTTCGCCACGGTTCTTCATTTCCTGCAAACTGTGGGTGGTAATTCTTTTGAGCTCCTTATGTACTGACATGGCAATTTTGGTTTACAAGTTTGATTGATTTGACAAAGTTAGAAAAATGATTGTGCTTAAATTTGAAATAATTGGAAAACATATTAAATATTTCGGTAAAAAACTCTAAATTTGCACCCCGAGATGAACAATAAGAATTTCTTATTTCCTGCACTTACATCCCCGGAAGCATCTTCCATAATTTTCTATTTTTTGCAAATATCCAACACAAAATCTATACCCATAAAATGAGCGCATACTACACCAAATTACCTGCTGTACTTCTTTTAGCCGACGGAACCGTTTATCACGGTAAAGCAGCTGGAAAAATTGGAACTACCACAGGTGAAATCTGTTTCAATACTGGAATGACTGGTTATCAGGAGGTTTTTACGGATCCTTCTTATTTCGGGCAAATTATGGTAACCACCAATACACATATTGGAAACTATGGTATTGCTAACGCGGAAACTGAATCTGACGACATTAAAATTGCTGGCTTGGTTTGTAAAAACTTTAACATTCCGTTCAGCAGAAAACAGGCCGATCAATCTATCCAAGATTACTTTCAGGATGAGAATTTGGTAGGTATTTCTGATGTTGACACCCGCGAGTTGGTACGTCATATAAGGGATAAGGGTGCTATGAACGCAATTATCTCGTCTGAAATTTTAGATATTGATGAGCTTAAAGCGAAGTTAGCCGAAGTTCCATCAATGGATGGGTTAGAGCTTTCTTCAAAAGTTACCACCAAAGAGCCTTATTATATTGGCGATGAAAATTCTAAAATCAAAGTTGCAGTTTTGGATTTAGGTGTTAAGAAAAACATTTTAAGAAACTTTTCTGAGAGAGGTGTTTATGCAAAGGTTTTTCCAGCGAAAACTACTTTTGAAGAGATGGAAAAATGGTCTCCGAACGGATATTTTGTTTCTAACGGCCCAGGTGATCCAGCAGCAATGCCTTACGCACTTGAAACGGTAAAAGATGTTTTAAAATCAGATAAACCAATGTTCGGCATTTGTTTAGGTCATCAGTTATTGGCTTTGGCAAACGGAATTGGTACTGTAAAAATGTTTAACGGCCACCGCGGACTAAACCATCCGGTAAAAAACGTGATAAAAGATCATTGCGAAGTGACTTCACAAAATCATGGTTTTGGAGTAGTTGAAGATGACGTTAGAAATTCTGAAAAGGTAGAAATTACGCACATCAACTTAAACGATAAATCTATTGAAGGCATAAGAGTGAAAGGTAAAAATGCTTTCTCTGTGCAGTACCATCCAGAATCTTCTCCGGGCCCGCATGATTCGCGATATTTGTTCGATGATTTTATAGCGATGCTTTAAAAATAACGAGAGCCCAATCCCAAAAAGATTGGGCTTTTTTAATATATTAGATTTTTAGCGCCTTTTAGTAACCCGTTATATTGGAACTCAAACCACAAAATTTCTTAGATGATGAAATTCATTTTCACTATTCTTCTATCATTTAGCTTAACGTTTTGCTTTGCGCAGAAGATTACTTTTAATGCCATCGGCTTTGAGTTAAAGCCTGAGGACAGTGCGAAAATCCACAGAATGGCCATGTATGAAGCCAAAATTTTTAACGGTTTGTACAATAACCTCATTAACGACAGTTTAAAAATAACACTCAACCTCTACAGCAAGCGCAAAGATTTTAAAGCACTACTTGCGCAACGAGGAATGAAAGGCCTTACAGAGTCGGGATTTTACAGCCCCGTAACCGACCAGTCCTATGTTTATTACGAAGGCATAGAAAATTTAAACACGGTACTGCATGAGATGAGCCATGCTTTTTTAAAAAACAACTCAAAATATTACCCAAGATGGCTTACCGAAGGCTTGGCGGAGTTTTTAGAAAATTTAGAAGAAAACCAGTTTAGAATTCAGATTGTTTCCCAATATAATCGACTAGAACGTATGAAGAGTTTTCAAAAAGAAAAGAAGCTTGACTTGGAAGCTTTTTTAAAAGACCAATCTGGTTGGCGAGATAAAAACAAATTGGAGTACATGTACACAGTCTCCTATTCTCTAATTTATTATCTGTACAAAAAAGACCCGCAACTCATTTCGAGAATGACACAGCTTTATAGAAAAGGCTACGCTCAGGAGTACATTTTTAAACAAACTGTTGGCGGAATAGATAGTTTGGAGAGTGGATTTAATATGTATTTTAGGTAGTCAGCGAGTTTGGCTTAGTGGCTCGCGGTGTTTCAAAGTTGTACTTTTGGAATATTTGTGTCAAGCGACTTTTTATGCGACGAGGTAAAACACGACAGCATAAATTGTCTAGGTATTCCCTGATCACTATCGATTGGCGCAGGCAGGCGGATCACAAAACGAACCGTTGAGCAGAGCCGTTCTGTCACGCTGAGTCCTTCAAGAACTTCAGGATAAACTCAGTCGAAGTCCCAAAGGCATGGTCACAAAGTGATACCTGTGGCACTATGCCACATTTACCACTCTGCAAAGTCTAAGCCCCAACACATCCCTTATTTTGTGGCAATTTTAGAGATTTTCTTCAACGTCACTTCATATTGATTTTTATGAAATGTAGTAAGCCTCTGCGTAACATCCCTTGTGTAGTGGACACTTTATCACCTCTCTTCAATTTTACCTCAGAGAATTTGTATGATATTTTAACATGAACGGGTTTCCTTAACTTAACCACTTACCTCTTTGGCTAACACCAAAACAGAAAGCACCTGACAGTTGAATAGCATTTGCCTCTCCAAAATCACCACCTCTTAACTACCACTACTCAAAAATATATACAACTATTAAAATAGTTGCGTAACTAAAAGAATAGTTGTATAACTAAATTTTTAGTTATACATTTGGCTAAGCATTAGAAAAATACATTATGGAAATCAAAGAATTAACAAAAGCAGAGGAGCAATTGATGCAGGTTTTGTGGGATTTAAAGAAAGCTTTTGTAAAAGAAGTAGTGGACGAGTTGCCAGAACCAAAACCTGCATATAATACGGTAAGTACAGTTATCCGGATTTTAGAAACCAAAGGATTTATTGCCCATACTACTTTCGGCAAAAGCCACCAATACCACCCCATCATAAGTAAAGAGGCCTACAAAAGCTTTGCAACTGAGAAACTATTGAACGGTTATTTTGAAAATTCGGTGGAAAGTATGTTTTCGTTCTTTGTTAAAAAAGAAAAAATTGATTTGGCTGAAGCCGATGAGATTATGAAAATCATTGAAAAAATGAAAAACAAATAGATTATGAATTGGACGAGCTATTTAATCCAAGCAAACCTTTATTTGGTGTTATTTTACACTTTTTACTGGTTGATATTGAGAAAAGAAACTTTCTTTACTTTAAACAGAACTTATCTGTTAGCCTCTGCCCTATCGGCGGCTTTAATTCCATTGGTAAAATTAGAATGGCTGTATGAGCTGTTTATTACAAGCCCCGTACAACAGAATTTTGTTAACGCAACCGTTGTGATGATGGGCGGATACGCTACTCCCGCTAAAGAGAGCTGGTCGTTGGGAGATTATCTGTTTCTCTTATACGTTAGCGTCATCGTTATAATGTTTGTTAGATTAGTTTACAAACTGATCAAAGTAAATCGACTATTAAAGCAGAAAAACCAGTCCGAAGCGTTTTCTTTTTTTAGAAAGATTAGAGTCGATGAGAATCTTCCCGACAAAGAAAGCATCAAAAAACATGAGCTTACCCACGCAGCTCAACTGCACTCGGCAGATGTATTGTTTTTTGAGATACTGGCAATCATCAACTGGTTTAATCCTATCGTTTACCTCTACAAAAAATCAATTAAACACATTCATGAATTTATTGCGGATGAAGCAGTTCTACAGACAGAAATAAACAAAAAACAATATGCGCTATTATTATTGAGCCAAAGATTTGGCGTAACTCCGAACTCATTAACTAACAATTTCTTTAATCAATCTTTACTAAAACAAAGACTCAAGATGATGAACAAAACCAAATCCCGAAAAACAGCCATCCT
>JBBSTQ010000084.1:0-10695 GCA_038235745.1 Sphingobacteriales bacterium | reverse complement strand
TGTGGAGTTTGTAAATCCACCAAAAGATTTAAAAGAATTTGCTGTTAAAGTGGACAACGCTTTACAGCAAAAAAACATATATTACAAAGATTTAATTTCTGGAAAGGTATTGCAACCATTAATTATTCGGTCGTTAAAAGCGGAGTCGTTTATCAATTTAATGCGGACAGAAGGTAAACTTGGCGGGCAAAATAAAGTCCCTCGTTTAGCAAACGACCGTTCATTAGCAGATAGACTAGAGCAGTATATTATAAATTATGGTTAAAAATTATGTGTCATTAGCAGGTGTCTTTTTACTTAAACTTTAAACCTATTACTTACAACTTTTTACTTCAAACTTTACTTTGCCTCAATCCATAAAAAATATAGCCATTTTAGGCTCAACAGGTAGCATCGGGACACAAGCTTTAGAAGTTATTGAAGCCAATCCCAATTTATTTTGTGTGCAGATTTTAACGGCACAATCTAACGTTGATTTACTAACTTCTCAAGCCTTAAAGTTCCAGCCAAAAGCAGTTGTTATTGGCGATGAAAGCAAATATCTGCAATTAAAAGATGCTTTGAAACATACTAAAATTGAAGTTAAAGCAGGCGAAAATGCACTTTGTGAAGTTGTAGTTTTGCCAGAGTTAACGATGGTTTTAACAGCTTTGGTTGGTTTTGCAGGTTTAAAGCCAACAATCGCGGCTATAAAAGCGGGGAAGCACATCGCGTTAGCAAATAAAGAAACGTTAGTAGTTGCCGGCGAATTGATCAATGCTTTGGCAAAGCAACATCAGGTAGATATTTTACCTGTCGATTCAGAACATTCTGCAATTTTTCAATGTTTAGTTGGCGAAAAAAGTCCGATTGAGAAAATTTATTTGACAGCATCAGGTGGTCCGTTCAGGGGAAAAGACATTGAGTTTTTATCCACCGTAACCAAAGATCAAGCATTAAAACACCCAAATTGGGTTATGGGTGCAAAAATTACCATCGACTCGGCAACGCTGATGAATAAAGGTTTGGAAGTGATTGAAGCCAAGTGGTTGTTTGACTTGTCATTTGAGCAAATAGATGTAATTGTGCACCCACAATCTATCATCCATTCTATCGTTCAGTTTCGTGATGGTTCTATGAAAGCGCAAATGGGTGTGCCCGATATGAAGTTGCCGATACAATATGCAATGGCTTATCCGGAAAGGGTCCAAAACGATCTTAAACGTTTCAATTTTTTAGATTACCCAACCTTAACGTTTGAAAAAGCGGATAGCAAGACGTTTAGAAATTTAGCTTTAGCTTTTGAGGCTTTGCAACAGGCTGGTAACATGCCATGCATTATTAACGCAGCTAATGAGGTGGTTGTCGCCGAATTTTTAAAAGACGGAATCGGTTTCTTGCAGATGAGCGAAGTGATTGAAACCTGCATGGCGAAAGTCGAACATATAAAAGAACCTAGTTTGGAAGATTATTTTGAAACCGACAGGCAAACTCGCATTTTTGCGAAACAATTAGTAACAATTATTTAAAAAGAAAATCAAAACAAAAAAATAAGAAATGGATGTAGTAGTGATGATTGCCCAACTGATTTTGGGTTTATCTATTTTGATTGTGTTGCATGAACTGGGACACTTTTTAACAGCAAGATATTTTGGTATTAAAGTAGAGAAGTTTTATCTGTTTTTTGATGCTTGGGGATTTAAGCTTTTCAGCATAAACTATAAAGGTTGCGAATACGGAATTGGCTGGTTGCCTTTAGGTGGCTACGTTAAAATTGCCGGAATGATAGATGAATCAATGGACACAGAAGCCATGGCGCAACCGGTGCAGGATTGGGAATTTAGGTCAAAACCAGCTTGGCAACGCTTAATTGTGATGTTAGGTGGCGTAACTGTGAATATTGTTTTAGGTATTTTTATCTTTTGGATGCTTACTTTCAAGTATGGCGAAACCTACATTCCAAATAGCGAACTAAAATACGGAATTGCCCCTGGTATAGTCGGTCAGCAAATAGGTTTGCAGGCTGGTGATAAGGTGCAAGAAATAAACGGGAAAAAGATTGTCCGTTTTGAGGAGCTTAAAAGTTCCGAAGTTTTGATGGGCAATTCCAGCTTAACCGTTTTAAGAAATGGTGAGCAAAAGCGCATTGAAATTCCAGCAAATATTTTGAACACTGTTTCTGATTATGGCATTGCTGAGTTTGTAGAGCCAAGAATAATTTCAAAAGTAGCTGAGGTTGTGCCGAATGGTAACGCAGAAAAAGCGGGGTTAAAAGCTAAAGATCAAATTTTAGAAGTTAACGGACAAGAAGCGGTTTACAGCGATCAACTGCGAACTCTATTGGCAGATAACAAAAGCAAAGATGTGCAGCTAACAGTGTTGCGTAACGCCGACAAAGTTAACTTACCAGTTAAAGTAACCGATGAAGGTACTATCGGCTTCGCATTTAATACAGATGTGCTAAAAACAGCAACTAAAGACTTCACATTTTTTGGTGCCTTACCCGCAGGAGCTTCCAAAGCTTGGGGCTCTCTGATAGATAACGCCAAAGGTTTAGGTAAAGTTTTTAAAGGCGAGATCAAAGCGACAAAAGCATTTTCTGGACCAGTAGAGATTGCCCGTAAACTTTACGGCGGTACTTGGGACTGGATAAAGTTTTGGGGAATTACTGGTTTGCTATCAATGGCGCTTGCGCTGATGAACTTATTGCCAATTCCAGCTTTAGACGGCGGTCATGCGGTTTTCTTGCTAATTGAAATGATCAAAGGAAAGCCGCTGAGTGATAAATTTATGGAAAGAGCGCAGATGGTTGGTTTTGTGCTTTTAGCTACACTGATGGTTTTTGTTTTAGGTAACGATATTTTTAAAGCATTTACTAAATAGGGTTGTAAGTTGTAGGTTATAAGTTTTGATTGACATTACTTGTCAATGCTAGTAATTGGTCTTAATCAATATGAATCAGGTTTATTCATGTTTGACTATCATTTAATACTTGTAAAGGATTAACCTAAAACTTATAACTTATTACTTAAAACATCCAAATATGAATTACTTCAAATTTTACGATATACCCATTTCTTTTTCTCCAGACCAAGCTTTGGTAAAAAAGAAATTTTATGCCTTAAGTAAGGAATATCATCCAGATTTTTTCGTGAACGAGTCTGAAGAAAAGCAACAGGAGATTTTAGAGCTTTCTACGTTGAATAATAAAGCTTTCCAAACACTATCTAACCCTGATAAGCTTTTACCGTATGTTTTGACTTTAGAAGATGTTCTGGTGGATGGCGAGAAATATCAGCTTCCGCAGGATTTTTTAATGGAGATGATGGACGTTAACGAAGGCATTATGGACTTGGAATCTGAAGCTAACGAGGCGAAATTAGCCGGCATGAATAAAAATGTTGATCAATTTGAAAATGATTTAAATTTGGAACTAGCTAGTTTAACTGCTGATTTTGAGTTGAATAAGGAGACGGAAAAAAAAGATGCGCTTTTGAAAATAAAAGATATTTGGTACAGGAAGAAATATTTGTTGCGAATACGAGAATCAATCGATAAGTTTGCACTCCGTTTGTGAAACAACGTTATTACAACAAAATGCCCAGCTGGCGGAACTGGTAGACGCGTCGGTCTCAAACACCGATAGGAAACTGTGCCGGTTCGATTCCGGCGCTGGGTACAGCAAAGCCTCTTCAATTAATTTTGGAGAGGCTTTATTTGGTTATTAGATTGATAATTAGGTATAGCGATAAAAAATCTAACGTAATTCTGCCAAAATACTGAATCGTATGACTTCAAATCCTAATTACACCACTGACCAAATTAATTATAACCTAAAAGCTGTTTTTTCGTAGAACTAGTAGTACAATTGCGTCTTATTATTAGATATAAAATGTTTATAGGTTTCCTTAAGTCTAAGTTACTGCTCATCTTATTGATTAGCCCAGCATTTCTATTGGCTCAATCGAAACTTTTATTTGAGCATTATAGTGTTAATGAAGGGTTGTCTCAAAATACGGTAACATCTATCGGGGAAGACACCACAGGAAATATATGGTTAGGCACCCGTTTCCGTTTAAACAAGTACGATGCTCGCGTTTTTAAAACTTACAAAAGTGATAAAAGCATTGTAGATTCCAAAAATTCAAAAGATTTTATCAGATATATTTACACCGACACTAAGGGCACATTATGGGTGGGCAGAATAGTTGGTCTTAGTAAATACCTACCATCCACAGATAGCTTTAAATTTTTCTTAAAAACGGGAAAAACAGGGCAAATAAGCGATAACGAGGTAAATAGTATATTTGAAGATAGTAAAAACAACCTCTGGATTTGTACTTTAAATGGTTTAAACTTAGTAACGGATAGAGAAAAAGGAGTTTTTCAATCTACTTTTAAATACAAAAATAAAAAAATCAACTTTAACCATCTTCGCATCAATACCATATTTGAAGATCATAATAAAACACTGTGGCTTGGTACTGATTCAGGTATTGTTACATTTAAGTACACAAACAATGGTATATCAGACTATCATTTTTATGATAACAAGAATAGCGATTTAAAAGACAACCTAGTTTACACAATTGCTCAAGATTTAAGTAAAAATTTATGGATTGGTACGCGTAAAGGCGGGTTGTTTTTGTTTGATGAAAAAAACAAGAGCTTCTCAAATTTTGTACACTCAGATGCTGACCCATCTTCTATTACCAACAATAATATCCGTAAAATATTTTTACATCAAAATGGCGATTTGTGGTTAGGTACGCAAGCCGGCTTATCTATATTTAATCCAGTTACTAAAAAATCTGTTAATTATAAGCATAATGCGCAAGATAGGTTTAGCCTCAACCATAACTCTATACATAATATTTTTCAAGATTCGCATGGCTCTATCTGGCTTGGCACCTACTATGGCGGTGTAAACGTAACGCACACGTACACTACACCATTTGTTACCTATCAAGCCGACGGCAAACCAAACAGTTTGAGTAGCAATGTAATCAGCTCGCTAGTAGAAGATGAAGCTGGAAATGTTTACGTTGGTACACAGGCAGGAGGAATCAACCTCTTAAATAGAAAAACCGGCTTAATTAAAGTTTACAAGAACGACCCAAAAAATAGTCAAAGCGTTAGTTCAAACTTAATCAAATGTATATATGCCGATAGGCAAGGTAAATATTGGATAGGTACAAATAGAGGGGGAATGAACCAGTTTGACCCTGAAAATGAGATTTTTAAACGCTATAGACATGATGAAAGCAATCCGGCATCGATACCATCTGATGATATCAACGGCATATTGGAGGATAGTAAACAGCGATTTTGGATAGGTACAAACGATAAAGGACTTTACTTATTTAACAAGGCTAAGGGAACGTTTGAAGAATGTCCGGTAAGTTTTAAGCTCGGTCCAAAAAGTAAAACTATCAACTGGATTAAAGAAGATTCAAAAGGCAATGTATGGGTAGGAGCCACCAATGGCACAATGGTTTTAAAGAATGGTGCTACCAGTTTCATCCACTTCTTCGATTTGGTTAAAAATGTCAATTTAATTAAATCTAAGATTATAAACTCTTTTAAAGAAGATAGTAAAGGTAGGATTTGGTTAGCATCTTATCATGGTGGACTTTATTTGTATAATCCAGCTTTAAATTCTTTAAAGGTTTTTTCAAAACAAGAGGGTTTGCTTAGCGATAATGTTTTAGCAGTATTAGAAAGTAAAAACGATGTATTTTGGATAAGTACTGAATATGGACTCAATAAGATTGATTTAAAGAACAATATCTTTATGAATTATAACATGAACGATGGCTTGTTGGGCAGTGTGTTTAGCTATAATTCGGCTTGCAGTACCCGCGACGGCGAATTGTTTTTTGGAAGTTACAGTGGCTTAGTTAGTTTTTTACCAGAAAAATTTAAAAAAAATACAACAACCCCTAACGTTGTTTTTTCTGGCTTAAGATTGTTTGATAAAACAGTAGAGGTTAATGATAGTACTGGTTTGCTAAAACAGAATATAGCTTTAACAAAGCAACTCACTTTTTCATATAACCAAAACAGTTTTTCATTTGACTATTCAATTTTAAACTTTGTAAAACCCTCTAAAAATAGATTCGCCTATAAATTAGAAGGTTTTGAGGATACATGGAATTTTAGAAAATTACCTTTTTTAGAGTATACCAATTTAAGCCCAGGTAACTATTTACTACGTATTAAAGCCGCAAATAATGATGGTGTTTGGAACAAAGATGGCGCTTCGATACGCATTGTAGTGAACCCTCCATTTTGGATGACATGGTGGTTTAGAATATTAACCTTTTTAGCGATTGTGGCTGCAATCTATCTGTACTACTTACATAGGGTACGTAAAATCGAAAATCAAAAAATAATATTAGAAGCTTTAGTTGATGAGAGAACGGTGGAGGTACAGCGACAGGCCGAAGAACTCCAATCACAAGCCGAAAATCTACAAGCAGCTAATGAAGAATTACAGGTGCAAACTGAAGAGTTGCATACTCAGGCTGAGCATCTGCAAATATTGAATTTGAATTTAAAACAGCAAAAAGAACAAGAACGTACATTAAGAGCAACTGCAGAAACGGCTCAGGCAGAGGCGGATAAGGCTAACCAAGCAAAAAGTGTTTTTTTAGCTACCATGAGTCATGAAATTAGAACACCTATGAACGGAGTGATTGGCATGACTTCACTATTGGCAGAAACTCAATTGAATGCCGAACAAGAGGAATATGTAAATGTGATTAGTACCAGCGGTGATGCCCTTTTAAATGTAATTAACGATATACTAGATTTTTCGAAAATCGAATCGGGCAATTTAGAATTAGAGTTACATGAGTTTGATTTAAGGCACTGTATTGAAGGTATACTTGATTTATTTGCAAGTAAAGCCGGTCAGCTGGGACTTGATTTGGTTTATCAGTTAGATCATTTGTTACCCGCAATGATTACTGGTGATAGTTCACGTCTGCGCCAGATTCTGATTAATTTTGTAGGTAATGCCATGAAATTTACTCATCATGGTGAAGTGTTTTTAGAAGTAAAATTATTGCGGGCTACAGGTGATGTTTTAGAAATTGGATTTGATGTACATGATACCGGAATTGGTATTCCAGAGGATAAGTTGTCTAAATTATTTAAGCCGTTTTCACAGGTAGATTCTTCTACCACTCGTAAATACGGCGGTACAGGTTTAGGTTTGGTAATTAGCGAACGACTGATCAAATTGATGGGTGGCGAAGTTAGTGTAGCCAGTAAAGAAGGCAAAGGAACTACATTTAGCTTTAAAATAAATGCCAGTGTAGCTAAATCATCGCCAAAACAGTATAGAGTTTTTAGCAATTTAGGAAATGAGAATAAAAAGGTATTGGTAATTGATGATAATCATACCAACCTCTCTATTCTTAAAAAGCAATTAGAATTGTGGGATTTATTGCCAACATTGGCAACATCAGGTAAAGCTGCTTTAGAAATAATTAATAGAGAAAAATTTGACCTAATTATCTCTGACATGCAAATGCCAGGTATGGATGGAATTGAATTATGTACCAGCATAAAGGCAGTGTATCCCAAAGTTCCCATCATATTGCTGAGCTCTGTTGGTGATGAAAGCAAATCGAAGTACCCCGAATTATTTAATGCAGTTTTAACTAAACCAATTAAGCAGGCGCAGTTACAAAAACTGGTTCAGTTTGAATTGAAACAAAATGGTGGAAAAGTAAAAGAAGAGGCGGTTAAGCCTTCACTTTTATCGGAAGATTTTGCAAAAACTTATCCGTTGGATATATTAATAGCAGAAGATAATTTAATCAACCAGAAATTAGCTTTGCGGGTCCTCAATAAACTAGGTTACGAACCTAAAATTGCAAATAATGGCAAAGAAGCGGTAGAAATGTCGGCTTTACATGCTTATGATGTGATATTGATGGATATGTTGATGCCTGAAATGGACGGGGTGGATGCCACCCGTACTATCCGAGCGACTAACGGCCACCAGCCCATTATAGTTGCAATGACTGCTAATGTATTGCCCGAAGATAAAGAGCTCTGCTATAATGCAGGCATGAGTGGCTTTGTATCCAAGCCATTCAAGTTGGAGGTATTAATTGAAACGCTAAGGCAAAGTGCTTTTGCTATTAGGAAGTAGTTGGCTTTACCGTAAACCAGACTAATTTTCGCTAAGAGCTACAGTAATCGCTTTATGCGATAAAGCCCATGAATGCTTAAAGAGCTCTATAAGCCTGTCATTCAATGGGAAGACTGGCACTGGTTGGGCCATACATTTCTATCATGCCTGTTTGCGAGTGATACTGTATAAAGTCTTGGTATAATTAACTAACTGGTTTAGCATTGGCCAAATGCTTGTTGGAAGATGTTAAAACAACAATTAAAAAACGGGGAAGATGAAACCACGAACTGTCGCGGTATGAAAATGTCTGCAAGTGATGGTGAAATAACATTAATGGATTTAGCTGATTAAAAAATCAAATAAAACAATCGCAAAACAACGAAATTTTTTTGTGTAGATTTATTTATGGATTCACCTTACGAACAAAAGATAACTATTAAAGCCTGGGCAGAAGAAGACCGTCCACGAGAGAAACTTTTGTCTCTTGGTCGTAGAAGTTTATCAGATGCCGAGCTTGTAGCAATCCTAATTGGCTCGGGTTCCACCACAGAATCTGCCGTTGACTTAAGCAAAAGAATCCTCCACACTTATCAAAACAACTTAGCAGGAATCGCAAAACTTTCTGTCGCCGATCTTTGTAAATTCAAAGGCATCGGCGAAGCAAAAGCAATTTCTATTATCGCCGCCTTGGAGTTAGGGCGACGACGAAAAGATTCAGAATTAATATTGACAGATAAGATTACTTGCTCAAAAGATGGCTTCTTGCTTTTAGCACCTTACTTTGCTGATTTATTACACGAAGAATTTTGGATGGTCACCATGACCAGAAACAACAAAGTAACCAACAAAATACTGATTTCAAAAGGTGGAATGACTGGCACCATTGCCGATCCAAAAGTGATTTTTAAAGCAGCGTTGGAGTACAATGCTGCAAATATCGTTTTGGCGCACAACCATCCATCAGGAAATTTAAAACCTAGCCAAGAAGATGTAAACTTAACCAAACGATTAAAATCGGCAGGGCAACTATTGGATATTGGCATCTTAGATCACTTAATTTTTGCCGGAGAAGGATACTATAGTTTTGCGGATGAAGGGTATTTGTGAGTGGGAAAGTTTTAGGTTTTAAGTGATAAGTTTTAAGTTGAAGGTCAAAAGTGCTCTGCTGGCTTTTGAAAAGTTTTTTAGTTGTTGCTAAGCATTCTATCATTCAATCCATCAATCATTGAAAATTCACTAAGCATTCAATCCTTCAAAATTTTCTTCCCCCAGAAATCCCTCTTCTATCATCATTCTGTCATTCAATCCATCAATCCATTAAAATTCAATTATTCTAAATCAAAACTTTTAGCTTTATAAAATCGTTATACCTAAAACAATTGCAAAGAGATGAGAGGCTATGGATTTTCGAAATATGTTCCCAAACAATTACCAAACGGTGGCTTTGATGAATTACTGAAACTTTTTTTAGAGCTGTTGAACTACTCTGCCGGCGATGCCAACGAAGCACTGTCGTGGATGAACGAACTGGACAAGCAACATAACATTACAAAAAATGATTATGGAATGGGCGATTTTATCGATGACTTAAAAAACAAAGGTTATTTAAGCGACGATGGTCCAAAAGGAGAGTTTAAGATCACAGGTAAAACAGAACAAACCATTCGTCAGTCGGCATTAGAAGAGATTTTTGGGAAGCTGAAAAAATCGGGAAAAGGAAGTCACAATACGCCACAATCTGGTACAGGCGAGGAGAAAAATGCGGATAGGAGGGAGTATCAATTTGGAGACAGTTTAGATCAGATTGACATGACCGCATCTATTCAAAATGCCCAAATCAATCACGGGATTGGGGATTTTATGATGACGGAACGGGATTTACAAGTGGAAGAACGCGATTATAAGACATTGACATCCACTGTTTTGATGATTGATATTTCGCATTCTATGATTTTGTATGGCGAGGACAGGATTACACCCGCCAAAAAAGTAGCGATGGCTTTGGCAGAATTAATCAAAACAAAATACCCAAAAGATACTTTAGATATTGTAGTGTTTGGCAACGATGCTTGGCCAATAACCGTTAAGGATTTACCTTATCTGCAAGTTGGCCCGTACCACACCAATACTTATGCAGGTTTAGAATTGGCAACAGATATTTTGCGAAGACGAAAAACGCACAACAAACAAATTTTTATGATCACAGACGGCAAACCGACTTGCTTAAAAGAAGGTTTAAAGTATTATAAAAATAGTGTGGGTTTAGATAAAAAAGTCATCAGCAAGACGCTAACGATGGCAGCACAGTGCAAAAAATTGAATATTCCAATCACAACTTTTATGATTGCAAAAGACCCTTACCTGCAACAGTTTGTACGCAAGTTTACAGAAGTTAACGGTGGCAGAGCATTTTACAGTTCACTAAAAGGATTAGGCGAATACATTTTTGAAGATTACATAAAGAATAGAAGGAAGACGGTTAGATGATTTTAAGGTAAGGAATAAGGAAAAAAGATTGACTTAAGAAACGCCTAATTCCCGCTTGAAACCTAACTAACTAATCATCA